>JBJEYO010000159.1:0-7001 GCA_051886935.1 Candidatus Enterenecus sp.
CCCACCAAGGAGGAGATGGACGCCTTCTACCGGGATGTGCTGATGACCCGATGACTGTAAAAAGACACGCTGCGGAATTCCGCAGCGTGCCTTTTTCAGTCCGTCAGCCTCACCCGGTCGGGCAGGAAGCAGAGCTCCCCCGCCGCGCGGGTCGCGTTCAAGTCGATGAGCCGCTGGTTGGAGCTGCCCCGGAACCGGAGGGTCACATCCCGCAGGGCCTCCACATACCGCCCGTCCACCAGCACGTCCAGCAGGGAGAGCATCTCGTCTGTGACCTCGCAGCGGGGATAGCTGCCCTCCGTGTGCAGCTCCTCCCAGGTGAAACCGCTCCACCCCCAGACGTTCTTCCCCGGCCGCTCCGCCCGCACACGGCGCAGGAAGGGCACCAGCGCCCGCTGGTTGGCCGGCTCGAAGGGCTCGCCCCCCAGCAGGGTCAGGCCGCTGATGTAGCCCGGCTCCAGCAGGGAGAGGATATGGTCCTCCGTCTCTCTGGTAAAGGGCTGCCCGTACTCAAAATCCCAGGTCTGGGGCTGAAAGCAGTTCTCACAGTGGTTGGTGCAGCCGGAGACGAACAGAGTCACCCGCACCCCCTCGCCGTTGGCGATGTCGTTGCTTTTGATCTCTCCGTAATACATAGGATCCTCCATACAAAACGACCGCCGCTTTGCGGCGGTCGTTTTCTTGTGATTACAGGTGGAGCACCCGCTCCTTGATCTCCTGGGTGCGGCCCTGGTTCCAGTACTGGGTGCCGATGTAGCCGCAGGTGCGCCGGGCCACGTTCATGCGGCTCTGGTCGGTGTTGCCGCAGTGGGGGCACTTCCAGATCAGCTTGCCGTCGTCCTCCACGATCTCGATCTCGCCGTCGTAGCCGCACACCTGGCAGTAGTCGCTCTTGGTGTTCAGCTCGGCGTACATGATGTTGTCATAGATGAACTGCATGACGGACAGCACGGCGGGGATGTTGTCCTGCATGTCGGGCACCTCCACATAGGAGATGGCGCCGCCGGGGGACAGGGCCTGGAACTTGGCCTCCAGCTCCAGCTTCTTGAAGGCGTCGATGGGCTCGGTCACATGGACGTGGTAGCTGTTGGTGATATACTGCCTGTCCGTCACGCCCTTCACGATGCCGAAGCGATTCTGCAGGCACTTGGCGAACTTGTAGGTGGTGGACTCCAGGGGGGTGCCGTACAGGGAGTAGTCGATGTTCTCCGCCGCCTTCCACTTGGCGGTGTACTCGTTGAGCTTCTTCATGATCTCCAGGCCCAGGGCCTCGCCCTCCGGCTCGGTGAGCTTCTTGCCGATCAGGCTGTACACGCACTCCCACAGTCCGGCGTAGCCCAGGGACAGGGTGGAGTAGCCGCCGTGGAGGTACTTGTCGATGGTCTCGCCCTTCTTCAGGCGGAGGAGGGCGCCGTGCTGCCACAGGATGGGGGCGGCGTCGGACAGGGTGCCGCTGAGCCGCTCGTGGCGGCACTGGAGGGCCCGGTGGCACAGCTCCATGCGCTGGTCAAAGATCTCCCAGAACCGGTCCATGTCCTTGTCGGCGGACAGGCCGATGTCCACCAGGTTCACCGTGACCACGCCCTGGTTGAAGCGGCCGTAGTACTTGGGCTTGCCCTCCTCGTCCACATAGGGGGTCAGGAAGGAGCGGCAGCCCATGCAGGTGTAGCAGTGGCCCTCGCCGTTTTTGTCCACCTTGTTCTGAAGCATGATCTTCTCAGAGATATAGTCGGGCACCATGCGCTTGGCGGTGCACTTGGCGGCCAGCTCGGTGAGATACCAGAACCGGGTGCCCTCCCGGATGTTGTCCTCCTCCAGCACATAGATGAGCTTGGGGAAGGCGGGGGTGATCCAGATGCCCTTCTCGTTCTTCACGCCCTTGTAGCGCTGGCGCAGGGTCTCCTCGATGATGAGGGCCAGATCCTGCTTCTCCTGCTCGTTCTTGGCCTCGTTCAGGTACATGAACACGGTGATGAAGGGAGCCTGGCCGTTGGTGGTCATCAGGGTGACCACCTGGTACTGGATGGTCTGGATGCCGCGCTTGATCTCCTCGTGGAGGCGCATCTCGGTGATCTTGTCCAGCTTGTCCGCGTCCAGCTCCTCGCCGATCTCCCGCATCTCCTCGTCCACCTCGGCCCGGATCTTCTTGCGGCTGACATCCACAAAGGGGGCCAGATGGGTCAGGGAGATGGACTGCCCGCCGTACTGGCAGGAGGCCACCTGGGCGATGATCTGGGTGGCGATGTTGCAGGCGGTGGAGAAGCTGTGGGGCTTCTCGATGAGGGTGCCGCTGATGACGGTGCCGTTCTGCAGCATGTCCTCCAGGTTCACCAGGTCGCAGTTGTGCATATGCTGGGCGAAGTAGTCGGCGTCATGGAAGTGGATCAGGCCCTGCTCGTGGGCCTCCACAATGTCACGGGGCAGCAGGATGCGCTTGGTGATGTCCTTGGACACCTCGCCGGCCATGTAGTCCCGCTGCACCGAGTTGACGGTGGGGTTCTTGTTGGAGTTCTCCTGCTTGACCTCCTCGTTGTTGCACTCGATGAGGGACAGGATCTGGTCGTCGGTGGTGTTGGACTTGCGGACCATGGCCCGGGTGTAGCGGTAGGTGATGTAACTTCTGGCCACATCGAAGGCCCGCTGGTTCATGATCTGGTCCTCCACCATGTCCTGGATCTCCTCCACGCCCAGGGACCGGTTCATATTGGCCGCGGCGCTCTCCACATCCTCGGCGATGCGCTTGATCTGGACCGGGGTCATGCGGGCGCTGGGCACCACGCTCTCGTTGGCCTTGGTGACGGCAATGACGATCTTTGTCGGGTCGAAGTTCACTTCGGCGCCGCTTCTCTTGATGATTTTCAACTTGCTGCCTCCTCGTTCTCTCTATGGCCCCGATCTCCGCCGCCCGGCGGGTGATCGGGCTGTTTTCTGGGATAGCATCCCCATATCTTGTTGCGCTGCTCTCCTAATATACCAACATCTCGTAGGGTTGTCAATACAAAATCCACAATATCTTGCGGCCAATTTTCTCGTGCCTTCCACATTTTGGTGTCACCGCCTTTTCCCCCGGGATTGAAAACAGGCGGAGAAAGGAGTATAATCGGCCCATACAATAAAGAAAGAGGGGGCGCCCCATGAGCGAAAGTCTCGGGCTCTATCTTCACATTCCGTTCTGCCGCAGCAAGTGCGACTACTGCGATTTCTACTCCCTGGCCGGCCAGGACGACCGCATGGACGACTACCAGAAGGCCCTGCTCCGGCACATTGCGGAGTGCGCCCTGCCCGCCAAAAAGGATGTGGTGGACAGCGTGTACATCGGCGGCGGCACCCCAAGCTGGTACGGGGAGAAGCGGGTACGGGAGCTGCTCTCGGCGGTGAAGAAGCATTTCCGGGTGTCCTCCGACGCGGAGGTCACCATGGAGGCCAACCCGGACAGCGTGGACCTGCACGCCCTCCGGCGGCTGCGCCGGGCAGGGGTGAACCGGCTGTCCATGGGGATGCAGTCGGCCTGCGACGGAGAGCTTGCTGCCGTCCACCGGCCCCACACCTTCGCCCAGGTGGAGGCGGCGGTGGCCGCCGCCCGGAAGGCGAAGATCAAGAACCTGAACCTGGACCTGATCTACGGTCTCCCCGGCCAGACCGAGGAGAGCTGGCACGACACGGTGGAAAAGGCCCTGGCCCTGGCCCCGGAGCACCTGTCCTGCTACGGCCTGACGGTGGAGGAGGGCACCCCCCTGGCCCGCCGTGTGGCGGCGGGGGAACAGCTGCCCGACGACGACACCCAGGCCGCCCTCTACCTGTGGACGGTGGAGCGGCTGGCCCGGGCGGGCTATGAGCAGTACGAGATCTCCAACTTCGCCCGCCCCGGCTTCCAGTCCCGCCACAACCTGAAATACTGGATGGGCAAGCCCTACATGGGCATCGGCGCCGGGGCCCACTCGGACTTCGGCGGCTGCCGCTACTCCTATGTGCGCAGCGTGGAGGGCTACATCCGGGGGGTTATGGACGGGGACAAGCTGCTGGACAGCTCGGAGCAGATCCCCCAGCGGGAGCGGGGCAGCGAATACCTGATGCTCCGCCTGCGCACCACCCACGGCATCGAGGAGTGGGAGTACCGGCGGCTGTACTACATGAACTTCGACCCCATCGGGGCAAAGCTGGCCGAGTATGAGCAGAGGGGCTGGGCCCAGCGCACCAACGGCCGCTGGCACTTCACCCCGGAGGGTTTTCTCCTGTCCAACCGGCTGATCGTGGAGCTGCAGGAGCTTCAGGAGAGCGCCACCCTGGCCAACACCCTGGAGAAGATCCGCACCAACCAGCTGCCTCTCTCATAATGCCGGAAGTATTTTCCTCTTTACAGATGGGGAAAATCATGGCAGTCTGACAGCAGTTTATCCACCCGCGCGTTTTCTTCGGAGGTACCCAATGAAACAGCTGCTCAAGCGAATTTCCGCCCTGATTCTGACCCTGTCCCTGCTTCTGGCCCTGCTGCCCGCCCAGCGGGCGGCCGCCTCCTGGGCCATCGGCACCGAGCTGGTGGACCGCTCCGTGGAGCTCTCCCCCGGCCTGACTCTCACCAGCGGCAGCCTGTGGAGCGCCAGCCGCTCCGACCTGCGGACCGAGCACTACCTTACTTACACCCCTGGCGGCTCCGCCCTGCCCATGGTCTATTCCGGCACCTATGTGGCCAGCACCGGCACTGTCACCGCCGCGGCCCGGGCCATGGAGGCCCAGGGCTGGCGGGTGGCCGCCGCCGTCAACGGCGGCTTCTTCAACGCCGACGGCACCATCGTGGGCATGCTGGTCACCGACGGAGTGCTGCGCTCCGCCGCCGCCAACAACTACGCCATGGTGGGCTTCACCTGGGACGGCCAGGTGTTCGTGGACGAGAGCCCCCTGGTTAAGACGGCGGAGTGGGCCCTAGCCGACGGCAGCCTGTGCTCCCTCACCGTGACCGGCTTCAACGCCTACCGCGCCGCCCCGGGGCTGTACCTGTATAACAGGGACTTCAGCTCCCGTGTCATCAGCTCCGGCCCCTGCGTGTACGCCATCCTCCGCCCGGTGTCGGAGGAGCCCCTCACCATCAACAGTACCCTGACCATGGAGGTGGTGTCGGTCACCGACGCCACCCAGGAGGGCGTGGACTTCCAGGGGGAGATTCCCGAGGGCTGCTATATGCTCTACGGGGAGACCGACGCCGGGGAGGAGCTGCTCACCCGGCTGCGGGAACTGACCCCCGGCGCCGCCGTCTCCATCTCCGTCACCGGCGGCAGCGAGCAGTGGAGCCAGGCAGCCTACGGCCTGACCGCCCTGCAGGTGCTGGTGCGGGACGGCGCCACCCTGTCCGGGCTGGACGCCACCGCCGCCCCCCGCACCGCCGTCGGCCTCAGGCCGGACGGCACCGCGGTCTTTTACACCATTGACGGGCGGCAGAGCGGCTATTCCGTGGGGGCCTCCTACACCCAGGTGGCCGACCGTCTCATCGAGCTGGGCTGCACCACCGCCGTGGCTCTGGACGGCGGCGGCTCCACCACCCTGGGGGCCACCCTGCCCGGCAGCGGCAGCTTCTCCATCGTCAACAGGCCCTCCACCTCCAACCGCTCCATGAGCAACTGCATCCTGTTCCTGGTCCCCGACGCCCCCGCCGGGGAACTCAGCGGCCTGTACCTGTCCGCCGGGGAGCAGGTGGTGCTGGCTGGCGCCTCCATGACCGTCAGCGCCGCCGGACACGACACCGAGGGCCGCCCGGCGGAGGCCATTCCCGACACATGGAGCGCCGAAGGGGGCGTGATCGAGCTTCTGGAGGACGGCTCCACCCGGTACACCGCCGGGGAGGAGCCCGGGGTCTACGAGCTGGCGGCCTTCTCCGGCTCCGCCGCCGGGACCATGCCGGTGCGGGTGGTGACCGCGCTGGCAAAGCTCACCGTCACCCGGCAGGGGGAGAGCGCCCAGGTGGGCAGTCTCACCCTGGCCCCCGGCGAGCAGGTGTCCCTGGCGGCCTCCGGCGCATGGTACAACCTGCCCACGGCCATCCAGGGGGCCGTCACCTGGGAGACCGAGGGGAACATCGGCTCCATTGACGGCGAGGGGAACTTCACCGCCGTCAACGACAACGGCACGGGGGCCATCCGGGTCTCCGCCGGGGGCCAGACCGTGACCATCCCGGTGACGGTGGACCGGGGCGACCCCTTCACCGACATGGGCGGGCACTGGAGCACGGAATATGTGACCCGCCTGTACCAGATGGGAATCACCGTGGGCATTCTCCAGCCTGACGGCACCTACACCTACAACCCCGGGGGCCAGGTGAGCCGGGGCGAGCTGCTGGTGTTCCTCACCCGCCTGCTGGGGGTGGACACCTCTCTGTATGAGTCGGTGGAGCTGCCCTTTGCCGACGCGGCGGACATCCCCGCCTGGATGCTCCCCTCGGTGAAGGCCATGTACGCCCTTCAGGTCTTTGAGGGCACCGCGGGGGCGGACGGCGTGCTCACCGCCAATGTGAAGAGCAAGGTGACCCGGGAGGCCGCCATGACCATGCTGGGCCGGGTGCTGCGGGACGCCCAGAGCTGCGACCTGTCCGGCTTTGAGGATTCGAATGCCGTCAGCTCCTGGGCCGCCCCCCATGTGCAGACCCTGGTGGCCGAGGGCATCGTGGTGGGCAGCGGCGGACGGCTCAACCCCAGAGCCACCCTGGACCGGGCCTCCATCGCCAAGCTGCTGGTGGAGGTCAGCACCCGGCCCCTGGCCGAGCTCACCCCCAGGGACGGCCTGGGCCTGACTGAGCAGACGGAGCCCGAACCCACGGAGCCCGAACCCACAGAACCTGAACCCACGGAGCCCGAACCCACAGAGCCCGAACCCACAGAGCCCGAACCCACAGAACCCGAACCTGCCGAACCAGAACCCACGGAGCCGGCGGAACAGACACAGGAGAACTGACAGACCGCGGGCCCGTTGCAGAATGAAAGTTCTGCAGCGGGCCCTATTTTCATATCCAGCAG
>JBJEYO010000160.1:0-6792 GCA_051886935.1 Candidatus Enterenecus sp.
TCGCGGGCCATCTCGTGGACGGTGTCATGGATGGCGTCCAGGCCGTTCTTCTTGGCGCACATGGCCAGGTCCACCTTGCCCTCGGTGGCGCCGAACTCGCAGTCCACACGCCAGGCCAGGTTCTTCTTGGTGGAGGAGGTCATGTTGGGCTCCAGCTCGCTGCCCAGCAGCTCGGCAAACTTGGCGGCGTGCTCGGCCTCCTCATAGGCGGCCTTCTCCCAATACAGGCCGACCTCGGGATAGCCCTCGCGGTGGGCGATGCGGGCCATGCACAGATACATGCCGACCTCGCTGCACTCGCCGGTGAAGTTGGCCTTCAGCTGCTCCAGGATATAGGCCTTATCCTCGTCGCTGACGTCGGGGTTGTTCTTCACGGTCTTGGCATAGATGCCGTACTCATGCTCGGCGGCCAGCTTCAGATCGCCGGACTGCTCCTTGAACTTGGAGCCGGGGACGTGGCAGACAGGGCACTCGGCGGGAGGAGTGTCACCCTCGTGAATATAACCGCAGACAGGGCAGATCCATTTTTTCATGATTGATTTACCTCCATTTTTAGATTTTCCCGGCAGTCCTTGCACAGACCCCGGAGCTTGAATTCATGGCTCTCCACCATAAATCCGTATTGCTTGCTGAGGTCCCGCACATAGCTCTGGGCCGGAGCGTTGTCCGGCAGATCCAGTACGGCGCCGCAGCGACTGCAAACAAAGTGGCCGTGAGGATGGGTGAACGCATCGTAGCGCTCCTGCCCGTTGACCACGCCGATCCGGCGGACCACGTTCTCCTCACACAGCTGATTCAGGTTTCGGTAGACGGTGCCGAGGCTTAGATCCGGATACTCCCCCTTCAGCTCCCGGTAGATCCAGTCCGCCGTCGGATGGCAGTTTGTGCTCCGCATCAAGCACAGCATGGCGTCCCGCTTTTTGCTGCGCCGAACAATGGGCATTCCTCCGCCTCCTTAACAAGAATTATTATGTATTAAGAGTAGCATATTCCCCGCCGGTTGTAAAGGGGTTTCCCGAAAAATTTTTTAGAAAATTTGGCCGCTCAGGTCCGGTCAAAGCCGTGGACCCAGTCGGATTTCAGGTAGTAGATCAGGTAGATCACCGAGCTGATTCCCCAGGTGATGGGATAGGCCCAGTAGATGTAGCCGATCTCGCCGTAGATGCGCATGACGGCCAGGATGTAGAAGATTCGGATGACGCACCACACCGACAGCATGACCACCATGGGCACGAAGGCCCGGCCCGCGCCGCGGCACACCGCGGCCACCGAGTGGGAGAAGGCCAGCAGCAGGTAGAACAGGGTGACGGTGCGGGCCTGCTGCACACCCAAGGCCACCACCACAGGGGTGGAGTCGAACAGGCCGATGAGCTGGGGCGCGAAGATGTAGAACAGGATGCCGATGAGTTCGGTCATGCCCACCGCCGCCAGGATGCCGAACCGTGCGCCCCGCTTGGCCCGGTCATGCTGCCCGGCGCCCAGGTTCTGGCTGATGAAGGTGGTGATGGCCATGGAGAAGCTGTTGATGGGCAGGAAGGCGAAGCCCTCAATTTTGGCGTAGACGCCGTAGGCGGCGGTGGCGAACTTCTCGAAAGAGTTGATCTGGGTCTGCACCAGCACGTTGGCGAAGCCGATGACCGAGTTCTGCACGCCGGAGGGGATGCCGTAGCGGAGGATCTCCTTCAGCATATCCCAATGGACGCGGATCTTGCGCGGCTCCACGGTGTAGATCTGCCCCTTCTGAAAGAGGTGGACGCAGCACAGCACCACGCTGGCGGCCTGGGAGACCACGGTGGCCACGGCGGCGGACCACACTCCCCAGTGGAACGCGCCCACGAACAAAAGGTCCAGCAGCACGTTGAGCACGGAGGAGAAGATCAGGTAGTACAGGGGCCGGCGGCTGTCGCCCACGGCGTTCATGATGCCCCGCAGTACATTATACATAATAAGGGCCAGGGCGCCCAGGAAGTAGTAGCGGAAATACTCCACGGCCTGGGGCAGCACGTCGGGGTCGGTCTTCATCCACACCAGGAAGGTGGGGGTGAACAGCACGCCCACCACCGTCAGGAACACGCCCACCGCCAGGCCGAAGGCCACGTTGGTGTGGATGGCCCGGGAGACCTTGTCGTACTCCCTGGCGCCGAAGTAGCGGGAGATGACCACGCCGGCGCCCTGGGCGGTGCCGGCAAAAAAGCTGATGAGCAGGAAGATCAGGTTGCCGGAGGAGCTAACCGCCGCCAAGGCGTCGGTGCCCAGGAATTTGCCCACGATGAAGGTGTCCGCCGTGTTGTACAGCTGCTGGAACACCAGGCTCAGGAGGATGGGCATGGCGAACCCCACCATATGGGCGTAGGGGTTGCCCACCGTCATATCCCGCACAGTCTTTCCGGGCGCCCGCTCCGGCGCCCGCTTGGTCATCTCGTCCATGATGCTCTCTCTTTCTCAGGTAGGTGTAGTAAGATATATGATACCCCGCCCCGCCGGGAAATGCAAGGGCCATTGCAAAAAGGGCCGGGAAGCCCGGCCCTCTCCGCTCAGTTCTGCATTCTGATCTGCTGGCCCGTCACCAGGGGGTAACTCACCAGCTCCCGGCCGTCCAGATCCTCCCGGTGCATGTCCACCGCCGTGATCTGGCTGTTCTCGTAGGTGGTGTAGTAGTAGATCCCCTTGTCCGTATTGCAGCAGGAGGAGTAGATGGTCAGCTCATACTTCCCCTCGCCCAGGCAGACGCAGCCCCGCTGCTGCTCCACGGAGCCCAGGATGTGGAAGAACTGGCTGACGCTCTCCGACTCCGACGGACCGGACAGGGAGTTCAGCTTGGTGAAGGCCGCCTTCACGAACCGGGACACGGAGGACAGGTCCCCCGGCAGCCCCAGGCCGCCCATGCCCCGGCTGTACGGCTCCAGCGGCAGACTGTCGCTGAAGCGGTTCACGGGCACATCCCGGGTCAGGCTCATATAGTTGCTCAGGTTGGTCATCTGATAGTCGAAGGGCGGGTTGTTGGTCAGCACGCCCACCGGGTTGTCATAGACCTTCAGCCCCGCCACGGTCTGCTCCACGGTGATGGATTCCTCCCGGTCGGAGATGATCCAGTGGAGCGGCGCCGACGGCAGCTCCGGGCTGAAGGAGATGTCCGTCAGGTTCAGCCGCGCCAGCAGTTCCCTGGCCTGGGGCACACCGGCGCACTGGCCCAGAACCCACGGAATGAACTCAAAGGGGGCCACATTGTCCTTCCCCTCCTCCGCCGGCCGGTAGACCGCGTTGCCCGGGAAGTTCAGCCCCGCCATGCTCAGGCCCTTCTCGTTGGTGGCGTCGTAATAGAGGGGGCAGCCCTCCGCCACATAGGCCATGCCGATCATGGCGTAGTGGCGCTCCAGGCCGGGCGCCTGCCGGAACCGGAAGGGGAAATTCCGGGGCGTCACCGTCACCGTCTCATGATAGGAGTACTCCAGGTCCAGATTCCGTCCGAAATAGTGGTCCTGCGTCCGATAGGTCACCGCTGTGCACATCTTCATTACCTCCGTTTTTCAGCCGCTGTTTGCTCCATTTTATCAGAATACCCGCGCCTCCGCAACCTTGTTTTCCGGACGGACCGCGGAGGCCCCGGGCAGGTCCCTCCGGGCCCCATATGCTTTATGCTATGCAGAATCTGAATATTTTACCCGGAATCGCCCGCCATTTCTGGAAATCCAATACAGGTTTCCGCATAAATAAAACGCTTGCTTTCGATTCCCCGGAATGCTACACTTATGGCTGTCGAATAGGCCGCGGTGCGGTTCTATTCACTGTATAACTTTACCTTTCTAAGGGAAAGTAAAATTCTGTAAAAGGAGAGAATGTCAATGAATCACAAGACATGGAAGCGGCTCGCCGCCATCCTGCTGGCCGTGACGATGGCGGTGGGCTTCGGCGCCGCTGGTGCCAGCGCATGCACCGGCATCTATGTGGGCGGCCAGCTCACCGAGAACGGCTCCACCTTCTTCGGCCGCGGCGAGGACGCCGGCGAGGAGTGGACCAAGGTCTTTGAGGTCCATGAGGCCGCCGACCACGAGCCCGGCGAGATGTACGAGGATACTTACGGCTTCGCCATGCCCTGGCCCGCCCACACCCTCCGCTACACCCTGATCCGCGACTCCGCGGAGTACGGCGAGAGCGTTCTGGACGACGACGGCAACGTGGTGATCCCGGCCTATGCCCAGGGCGGCATCAACGAGCTGGGCGTGTCCGTCACCGCCACGGTGTCCACCATCTATGACAGCGACTTCCTGGATCAGTACGATCCCCCCGTCTACGCCGAGTTCGACGAGGTCAACTGGTGGGAAGTGGTGGAGTACGGCGGCATCTGCGAGGTGTCCATCGCCGGCGTGATCCTGCAGGAGGCCACCTCCGCCCGCCACGGCGTGGAGGTCCTGGCCGCCATTCTGGATGAGTACGGCGCCGGCGACGACTGGGGCTACTACAACTCCATCTTCATCGGCGACACTCAGGAGGTCTGGAACTTCCAGATCCTGTCCGGCCACAACTACGTGGCTGTGCGCCTGCCCGCCGACAAGATCACCATCAACCCCAACATCGTCACCATCGGTGAGGTGGATGTGGCCGACACCGAGAACGTGGTGGCCTCTCCCAACCTGATCTCCATGCCCCGTGAGAACGGCTTCCTGGTGTCCTCCCAGCTCTCCGATCCCGACGACGGCGCTGAGATCACCAAGATCAACATCCGTGAGACCTACGGCACCGATGACGGCTGGGCCCAGTACACCCGCTACTGGCAGGGCGTCAACTGCCTGAACCCCACCCTGGCCGCCACCCTGAACATCGAGGCCGTGGATGAGGACGGCAAGCTGGCCAGCGCCGAGCTGGGCGGCCCCATCCAGTACCTGTTCGACGCCGACCACAAGCTGTCCACCTATGAGGTCCTGCGCTTCCTGGCCTGCCGCGGCGAAGGCTCCCAGTACGACGCCAACGAGGACCCCTACAACGACTCCGACGGCACCGGCGTCTACCCCATCAGCAACGAGAACCAGTCCGAGGCCCACATGTTTGAGATTCGTCCCAACATGCCCGAGGAGCTGGCCACCATCGAGTGGCTGTCCATCAACCGGGCTGAGTACTCTGTGTTCCTGCCCTTCTACTCCGCCCTGCTGACCGAGACCCCCTCCGTCTACCACTGCGACTGGACCCTGAACGACGGCGACTACTGGTACGCCTTCGACCAGGACCTGGAGCTGATGGAGGAGTTCGACAGCGTCTCCGACATCCCCGAGTCCATGTTCTGGGTCTTCTCCGCCCTGAACGACCTGTGCGACAACGACCGTGAGCACTACGGCGTCAACGTGAAGGCGTTCTGGGAGAGCTATCAGAAGGCTCTGATCGAGCAGCAGGCCGCCGTGGACGAGGCCATGCTGGCCATCTACAGCGAGGACCCCGCCCTGGCCTCCGAGAAGGCCACCGCGCTGGCCGAGGAGCTGGCCAATGAGACCTACGGCTACGCCCGCACCATCCTGACCGAGCTGTGGAGCTTCATCGAGTCCTACGAGGCCGGCGAGCTGGCCGAGGATACCGTGTTCACTCCCTCCGTCATGGGCGCGCTGCCCACCTACTCCCTGGCTGAGGCTGAGCCTGAGCCCGAGGAGCCCGAGGTCACCACCTACACCGTGGTCAAGGGCGACTGCCTGTGGACCATCGCCGCCCGTCTGCTGGGCTCCGGCTACAAGTGGAGCTCCATCTACGAGGCCAACCGGGACACCATCAGCGACCCCAACCTGATCTATGTGGGCCAGGTGCTGGAGATCCCCTTCGGCGAGTAATCCCATACTGAACCGCAAAAGCCCCCGGCCAAACGGCCGGGGGCTTTCCGCATGTCTGACGTGATTTGAGCGGGGAAAAGCCAAGGCCTCCGATCACTCGGAGGCCTCGACTTACAAGCCAATCCTTACAGGGGTAGTTGTGCGTGTCAATTGATTTGCGGTCGGTCCCGCCGCCCTCAGCAGGTGCGGGTGATGGACGCCACCTCAAGGGGCTCGCCGTTAATGGTTCCGGTCACCCGCAGCGTGTAGGTCAGGCCCTCGTTCACCGTACAGCTTCCCTCAAGGAGGAGGGCGGAGGTGCCCTCGCCGGACCAGGAGTCGATCACCCGGTTGCCCCTCCACAGGGTCATAGTTGCCGAGATCTCGCTGTTCGCCTCGATAATGGCCGCCCAGCAGTTCGCCGTGGTGCCCTCAAAACTCAGCGAGGGGGTCACCGCCACGACCCGCGGCTGGGCCGCGCTGACCCCGATACTCAGCATCAGTGCCAGAAGGATCGCCAGCGGAAGGATTCTCTTTTTCACGGAAATCACCCTTTCTCTCGTATCTCTTTATTTATTAAACGGCGGGAAAGATCAAAAGCGGACACTTGCCCTCAGAAAATTTTTATTTCGTCACATCCGCCAAACAGAGGCTCTCCGCCATGTACAAAATGACCTCATCCGGCAGCTCCGCGGACAGAAGGAACACGGTCTTCCCCGCATCGTCGATCCAGGCCAGCAGGCTGGACGCCGGATCCTCCGCGTTGCAGTAGAAGTACCCCTGAGCACCGTTGACGCTGGCCGCCGCCTCTCTTCTGATCTGGAACACATACTGTTCGGTGCTCTCCCGGAGGTAAAAATAGATGAGCACGATGTCGCCGCCCACGCCATCCGTGTCGCCGTAGACCACCATCCGCATGCCGTCCTTTTCGCTCACCGGCACCTCCGCGTATCCCTCCGGCAGCCATCCCAGCCGGTACTCGGGCAAGGTCTCCGCCGGGGCC
>JBJEYO010000161.1:0-6783 GCA_051886935.1 Candidatus Enterenecus sp.
CTCAAAGACGCCCGCCTTGTCAAATACTTTCTCGGTTTTTTCACTCTTTTTTCCCTGGAAAAACTGTGGTATACTCTGAGAGACAAGGGGAGGGACAGACATGAAAGAATTCACCATCGGAAAAAACGACGCTGGGCAGCGGCTGGACCGCTGGCTGGCCAAGACCCTTCCCCTGCTCCCCGCCCCCCTGGCCCAGAAATACATCCGCCTGAAGCGGGTGAAAGTCAACGGCAAGGGCTCCAAGCGGGATGTGCGGCTCAACGTGGGGGATGTGCTTCAATTATACATCAACGACGAGTTTTTTGAAACCCCCACCCGGGAAAACGCCTTTCTCTCCGTGTTCAAGCCCCAGCTGGACATTCTCTATGAGGACGAGCACCTGCTGCTGGTGAACAAGCGGCCGGGCATGGTGGTACACCCTGACGACCATGAGCGGGTGAACACCCTCATCACCCACATCCAGGCCTACCTGTACCAGAAAAAGGAGTGGTCCCCCTATTGGGAGAACTCCTTTGCCCCCGCCCTGTGCAACCGCATCGACCGGAACACCGGCGGCATCGTCATCGCCGCCAAGACCGCCGAGGCCCTGCGGATCATGAACCAGAAGATCAAGGACCGGGAGCTGACCAAGCTCTACCTGTGCGTCATCCGGGGGGAGATGAAGCCCCGGCAGGGGGAGCTGAAGGGCTTTATTCTGAAGGACGAGGACAAGGCCCAGGTGAAGGTCTACGACCACCCGGTGCCCAACGGCAAGACCGCCCTCACCTTATACAAGACGCTGTGCGTGAAAAACGGCCTGTCCCTGGTGGAGTGCGACCTGATCACCGGGCGGACCCACCAGATCCGGGCCCAGTTCGCCGCCGCCGGCCACCCCCTGCTGGGGGACGGCAAGTACGGCCGGGAGCGGGACAACAAACAGTTCGGCCGCAGCTATCAGGCCCTGTACTCCTACAAGCTGCGGTTTGAGTTCACCACCGACGCCGGGGCCCTGGCGCACCTGAACGGACGGGAGTGGACGGTGAAGGATGTGGACTTCGTGGGGGAGTATTTCCCGGAGTTTCCGCTGTAAACGGCGTATGGCTCCCGGCGGCGGGGCCATCGGTGCTTGGGACGCGCCGCTTGCCGCATCTTGACCTGAAAAGGACCTCAGCCGGGGGCTGAGGTCCTTTTGCTTATTTCCAGACGAACAGATAACCAAACAGGGGGCGCTTCCAGGCGGGCAGGCGGGCGCGCACCCGGCCGATCTCCCGCCGGAGGATGTTCAGGGCCTCCCGGCGCTCCTCGCCGGTCAGGGCGTGCTGGCTGAACCTGGCCTTCTGTGCCAGCTCCTCCAGCCGCGGGTCCTCCCTTCCGCCCCAGGCTCTCAGCGCCTCATGCCAGCCGTAGATCTCCAGCACCGCCCGATTGCCGTCCGGCAGATTCTTCAGCCGCCGCCACCGCCGACCCCGGAGCGCCCGGTACAGCACCGGCAGGCCCAGCGCCGCCATGACGGCCAGGGCATAGCCCAACCAGCTCCAATCCGCGGAAGTCTCCCCGCCCACCGGCTCCTCCGGCCCGGCGGAGGGCAACGCCGAGGGGCTCTCCATGGGCCCGGCCGAATGGATGGGCGGCAGAGAGGGCTCCACCGTGGGGAAGTCCGGCTCCACGCTCTCCTCCGGGTCGGGCGAGGGGAAGGCCGTCTCCTCCGGCGGCTCGGACACCGCCGGGGACGGCGTTTCGGCGTAGCTCCCGCCGCCGCTGGGCGTCACCTCCACGGGCACCCAGCCTCTGCCGTCCTCGTAGACCTCCACCCAGGCGTGGGCGGCGGAGTCCCGCACCGTATTCTCCCCCGGGGACACCCGCGTCAGATAGCCGGTGACATACCGGGCGGGGATGCCCTCCAGCCGCAGCAGCAGCGTGGCCGCGGTGGCGTAGTGGACGCAGTAGCCCTGCTGGCTCTCCGTGAGGAACCAGGTCACAAAGTCCTCGCCCCTGGGCGTGGCCGGCGTCTGAAGGTCGTACCGGGTGTTCCGCTCCAGCAGTCCGGCGATCCACTGGGCCATGGCCACCGTGGAGACCTGGGTCTCTATGATCCAGGCGCCGTCCACCGGCTCCGCCCCATCCATTTCTCCGTCTTCCACGGTGATCTGCATCGCTTCATTCTCCCGCAGCCATTGACGGAGAACATCGGCCGTCTCCTCCGGCACGTCCAGGTAGTGCTCGTAGACAAAGTCCCGGTAGTCCGGGCCGGGCTCCTCATTGCCGTCCAGGTAGTAATATTCCACCGTATAGCTCTCCGCCGGCTCGGCCAGGCGCAGATAGGAGTCCTCCACGCAGGTGACGGCCCGGGACAGGCTCTTGGGCCAGTAGGGGAAATAGGCCATGGAGACAGGGCCGTCCACATGGGTGACGGTGAGGGAGGACTGCACCGTCTCCCGGCCCCCCGGCTGGATGAGGGTGGAGTTTCCCAGATTCAGGGTCTCCAGCTCCGTCAGAGCCTGGTCATCCAGCCGCTCCCAGGCCTGGCCGGTGTAGACGGCGTAGGCCGCCCCCCGCAGGTACAGGCTGCCCGACCGGTCGCTCCGCACACGGAGGACCGCCTCGCCGGTATAGCGCGGGGGTTCGGAGCCGGTCAGGGGCACCCGCTTCTCCGCCACGCCGCTGCCTTGCCCCGGCAGGAAGGGATTTTCGATCTCCCTGCCGATCTCGGTCAGCCGCCGGGCGGCGGTGGCCGCCCAGTCCGGGTAGGCGTACTCCTCCGCCGGAAAGACCAGGCACACGCAGCACAGGGCCAGCAGGGCGGCGGGCAGGGCCGCCAGGGTCAGCCGTGCGCCCCCCGCCGGGTCTCTCCGGGCGGTCGGGCCGGTCAGGGCCAGGGTCAGCCAGCAGGCCCCCACCAGGGACAGGGACAGCAGGTCCGGCGGAAACTCCGCCAGAAAGGGCGGAATCAGCCAGGGCAGAGTGAGCAGCAGGGTGAGCCAGAGGCTCCTGCGGCGCACCGCCCAGCCCAGGGGCAGGGACAGGGCGAAAATCAGGGCGGTGAGGAAATGCTCGGCCCCCGTCGCCAGGGAGGGGGCGTTCCACCACTGGCCCTTCCACAGCTTCAAAGTGCCGAAGGCCATCTCAGCCAATTGCCAGTCCGGAATTGGCACCTCGCCGGGGAAATCGGTGGACTCGGTCAGGGCGTGGGCCGCGGCGGCGTACACCGTCTGGGCTCCCCGGCTCACCAGGTCCCAGTCATAATACAGCAGGGCCAGGCCCGCCAGGACCACAGCCAGCGCCGCCGCCCAGCGGAACCTGGGCAGGGAGAACACCAGCAGGGCCAGGGCCGCCGCGGCCAGGCAGGCCCGCAGCACCGCTCCGGCGCCGCCGGGCAGGTCGTAGACACGGAGCTGATAGAAGAACACCCCGGTCAGGCACAGGGCCAGCAGCAAGCCGTCCCCCACCACCATGGCGGCGGTGGGCCGGGCGGGCCGCGGACAGCGGGGAGCGCGTCTCATGGCTCTCCCCCCTCTCCGGCGGTGACGAACACCCGGGGAAGGTCCTCCTCCGGGTCGGCCAGCTCGGCCATGGGCCTGCCCCGGAGGGGCGCGGGCGAGGACAGCAGCCCATCCACGCAGACCATCAGCGAATCACGGCCGGACACGGCGGCGGCGCGGACGCTGCCCGCCTCCTCCCAGCGGATCAAGTGGGGCCAGTCCCGCTCCAGCAGCTCCATGGACAGGCCGTAAAGCCTGTCCAGCGTCCGGTCCAGGCCCTCGGGCTCTCCAAAACGGTCCACATCCAGCAGGACCTGGGGGCGGCGCTCCCCCAACCACTCCCGCACCACCAGCTCGTCCCGCTTGGAGGACAGCTTCCAGTGGACGGCCCGGAGGGGGTCCCCCGGCCGGTACTCCCGCAGCTCGTAGTCGCCGCCGGAGGTCTGCTCCCGCCCCGGCGCTCCGGCCGGCACCTCCGGGATGGGCAGCTCCTCCGGGAGCGCGGGCTTTGGCAGCACCAGCATGGAGGCCGGCTCAGGCCGCCTCAGGGGGATGGAGAACAGGCCCAGGCAGTCCGTCAGCCGGACCCGGACCGCCCGGCAGGTCAGCCGCCCGCAGTGGGCCGTCTCCGCCGGAAAGGTCCGTTCCTGAGGCAGAGGGCCAGAGCACACCACCCGCTCCTCCCCTGTCCAGCCGGTCAGCTCGTTGCTGAAGCGGAGGCGCAGCTTCACCCGGGCCGCGGACAGCGGGGCGGGCAGCTCCAGGCGCAGACACCAGCGGCTCTCACCGCCCCGGGCCACCTCCGGCCCCTCGGCCGTCAGATACAGGCGCAGGCGGAGGGCCGTGGGCAGGGTCAGCAGCAGGGACAAAATGGGCGCGCAGACCACACCGGCCAGCACAAAGCGGGCCAGATAGCGGTCATAAAAGATTTGAAACAGCAGGGCGGCAGCCAGGGCCACCCCGTACAGGATTCTGCGGCGCCACATGGTCTCAGCGGATGGAGGGGGCCTTCACCGACCGCAGTATCCCGGCCAGCGGATCGTCCTTCCCCTCCCGGGCCCCGGGCGCCCAGACCAGCCGGTGCTCCACCACATCCCGGAACACCGCCGCCACATCCTGGGGCACCACATAGTCCCGGCCCCGGACGAAGGCCAAGGCCCGGCTCACCGCCGTCAGAGACAGGGCGGCCCGGGGGCTGGCCCCCTGGCGGATCATGGGGTGGTCCCGGGTGGCGGTGATCAGCCGGAGCAGGTAGTCCAGCACCTCGTCGGACAGGTACACCGACTCCGCCTGCCGCCGCAGCCGCTCCAGATCCCCGGGGGCCATCACCTGCTCCACCTCCTCCAGCGGGGACGCGCCCTGCCGCCGGCGGATCATGGTCAGCTCGTCCTGAAAGGCGGGGTAGCCCAGGGTCAGCCGCAAGGTGAATCGGTCCAGCTGGGACTCGGGCAGCAGCTGGGTGCCGGAGGCCCCGGCGGGGTTCTGGGTGGCGATAACCACAAAGGGCTGGGGGATGGGGTGGGTGACCCCGTCCACCGTGACCTGGCCCTCCTCCATGGCCTCCAGCAGGGCAGACTGGGTGCGGCTGGTGGCCCGGTTCAGCTCGTCGGCCAGAAACAGGCCGCACAGCAGCGCCCCGGGCTGGTACTCCATCCTGCCCGCGGCCTTATTGTAAATGGAAAAGCCCGTCAGGTCCGAGGGCATCACATCGGGGGTGAACTGCACCCGGCGGCAGCTGAGCCCCAGCGCCCTGGAAAAGGCCAGGGCCATGGTGGTCTTGCCCACGCCGGGAATGTCCTCCAGCAGCACATGGCCCCGGGCCAGCACCGCCAGCATGACCCGCGCCAGCGCCCCGTCCTTGCCCACCACGGCCTTTCTGACCTGGGTCAGCACCCGGGCGACCTCCTGATTCTGCTCCATGGCGCACTGTCAGCTCCTCTCGTTTTTCCAATATTATGTCACCTGTTTTATTATCCGATAACATGGGTAAAAAGTCAAGGCGGACTTTGCCCCGCGGCGGGCCCTCCGGGGCAAAATCCCCGATATTTTTCCGCAAAATTGTTGACATTTCCCCCATAAACGAATATAGTGTATCTCGCTATCCGTGAAAGCCCGGGGCCTTTGCGCCGCTTGGAAAAACCGAGCCACCGCCGGGTGAATAAATCGAGGGAGCTGAAACGGTAAAAAAAGAAATGGAGATGAGCTATCATGTCCAAGGAACTGATCCGTCTGAAGGACTGCGTCATGGCCTACGACGACGGCGTGGTTCTCGATCACATCAACCTCTATATCAACGACAAAGAATTCCTCACGCTGCTGGGCCCCAGCGGGTGCGGCAAGACAACCACGCTCCGTATCATCGGCGGGTTTCTGTCGCCCACCTCTGGTGACGTCCTGTTTGACGGCGTGAGGATTAATGATGTTCCCCCCCATAAGCGGGCGGTCAACACGGTGTTTCAGAAATACGCCCTGTTCCCCCACCTGAACGTGTTTGATAACGTGGCCTTCGGCCTGCGCATCCCCAAGACCGGCGAGGACGGGAAAAAGGTCAAGCTGCCGGAGAAGGAGATCCGCCAGCGGGTGACCGAGATGCTGGAAGTGGTCAACCTGAGGGGCTTTGAAAAGCGCTCGGTGAGCCAGCTCTCCGGCGGCCAGCAGCAGCGGGTGGCCATCGCCCGGGCCCTGGTCAACCAGCCCAAGGTCCTGCTGCTGGACGAGCCTCTGGGCGCCCTGGACCTGAAACTGCGCAAGGACATGCAGAACGAGCTCAAGCGTATCCAGCAGGCCATGGGCATCACCTTCGTCTACGTCACCCACGACCAGGAGGAAGCCCTGGCCATGAGCGACACGGTGGTGGTCATGGACGGCGGCCGCATCCAGCAGATCGGCACCCCGGAGGACATCTATAACGAGCCCAAAAACGCCTTTGTAGCCGACTTCATCGGCGAGTCCAACATCATCGACGGCATCATGCGCGCCGACGGGGTGGTGGAGATCTTCAACCGGAAGTTCAAGTGCCTGGACGGCGGCTTCGCCCCCGACGAGCCGGTGGACGTGGTCATCCGGCCCGAGGACGTGGACATCGTCCCCGAGGACCAGGGCCAGCTGAAGGGCACCGTCACCAACGTGACCTTCAAGGGAATGCAGTACGACATCATCGTGGACTTCTACGGGTTCAAGTGGCTCATCCAGACCACCGACCTGTCCCCCGTGGGCAGCCGAATCGGCATCAAGATCGACCCCGACGGCATCCACGTCATGAAAAAGAGTCAGTACTCCGGTATGTTCGGCGACTACTCCTCCTACTCCGAGGAGTATGAGGAGA
>JBJEYO010000162.1:0-6774 GCA_051886935.1 Candidatus Enterenecus sp.
CTCCGAGGGCGAGCTGAAGGGCGTTCTGGGCTACACCGACGAGGATGTGGTGTCCAGCGACTTCCTGGGCGATCCCCGCACCTCCATCTTCGACAAGAAGGCCGGCATCGCTCTGACCGACACCTTCGTGAAGGTCGTGTCCTGGTACGACAACGAGATGGGCTACTCCAACAAGGTGCTGGACCTCATCGAGCACATGTACAGCGTGGACCACAAGTAATTTGTCTTCCCTGAAAAGGCTCCGCTCCGGCGGAGCCTTTTTTTGCCCTGACGCAATACAGAACGCCCCCTCCGGCCGGAGGGGGCGTTTCGTTTTGACGGGGTTTTATTCTCCCAGCACGCGGGCGCAGCGGTCGCACAGCTCGGCGTGGTGGCCGGGTGTGCCGATGTGGACGCTGTGGTTCCAGCAACGGGGACACTTGGGTCCGGCGGCGGGAGAGACCTTGACGGTCAGGCCCTCGAAAGCCTCGCCGGTGACGCCCTCGCCCTCGCCCAGGACCACCTCCACCTGGGCCACCATCAGCAGGCCCTCCAGATGGTGGTGGCGGAAAGCCTCGTACCGCTTCTGAGCCTCCTCCGTGGAGAAGTAGAGGGTCAGGGCGGTGTCGGTGCTCTTCTTCAGGCCCTGCTCGGTGCGGGCGATCTCCAGCGCCTTGTTCACATCGTCCCGCATGGCCATGATGTCCGCCCACTTGGCGGCGTCCGCCTCGGAGAGCGCCAGGGCGGGGTCGTAGTCGGGGATGTCGTTGAACAGGACGCACTCGGGGTCGGCGTCGGCGGCGTGGGGCATGGACGTCCAGATCTCCTGGCTGGTGAAGGCCAGAATGGGGGCGATCATGCGGGTCATGCCGTCCAGGATGCGGTACAGGGCGGTCTGGGCGGACTGACGGGGATAGCCGTCGTCGCAGTACAGGCGGTCCTTGATGATGTCCAGATAGATATTGGACATGTCCACCACGCAGAAGTTGTAGATGGCGCGGTACACGGTGTGGAACTCGTAGCGGTCGTAGGCCTCCCGGACGGTCTTCACCAGGTCGTTGTAGCGGGCCATGGCCCAGCGGTCGGTTCCCAGCAGCTTATCAACTTCCACCAGGCAGTTGGGGTCAAAGCCGTCCAGGTTGCCCAGCATGAACCGGGCGGTGTTGCGGATCTTCAGATAGGCCTGGGACAGCTGCTTGAGGATCTCCGGGGAGATACGCATGTCCTGGGTGTAGTCGGCGGAGGACACCCACAGGCGGAGCATATCCGCGCCGTAGTCCTTGATGACCTCGTCGGGGGACACGGCGTTGCCCAGGGACTTGTGCATGGCCTTGCCCTCGCCGTCCACGGTCCAGCCGTGGGTGATGATCTGCTTGTAGGGGGCCGCGCCCTTGGCGGCGATGGAGGTCAGCATGGAGGACTGGAACCAACCGCGGTACTGGTCGCCGCCCTCCAGGTACACATCGGCGGGGAAGTGGAGCTCCTCCCGCTGGTCCAGCACGGCGGCGTGGGTGGAGCCGGAGTCGAACCACACGTCCATGATGTCGGACTCCTTGGAGAAGTGGGTGTGGCCGCACTTGGGGCACACAAATCCCTGGGGCACCAGCTCGTCGGCGGTCTTTTCAAACCAGATGTTGGAGCCGTGCTCCCGGAACAGGCCGGACACCCGCTCGATGGTCTCGGGGGTGACGATGTCGGCGCCGCACTTGTCGCAGTAGAAGATGGGGATAGGCACGCCCCACTTGCGCTGGCGGGAGATGCACCAGTCGTTGCGCTCGCCGATCATGGCGGCCATGCGCTCCTTGCCCCAGGAGGGGTGCCACTGGATGCCGTCGCAGGAGTCCACGGCGGCCTTCTTGATGGCGTCCACGGAGCAGAACCATTGCTCGGTGGCACGGAAGATGATGGGGTTCTTGCAGCGCCAGCAGTGGGGATAGGAGTGGGTGATGTTCTCCTTGGCCAGCAGCGCGCCGCACGCCTCCAGGTCGGCCACCACCAGGTCGTTGCCCTTGGCGTAGAACTGGCCGTTATAGCGCTCGTCGGTCATGACGCCCTTGGCGTTGACGGGGACGGGTACGCCGATGTTGGTCTTGCCCGCGGCGTCATAGGCCCGGCAGATGTTAAAGTCGTCGGCGCCGAAGCCGGGGGCGGTGTGGACGCAGCCGGTGCCGGCATCCAGGGTCACGTGGTCGCCGCACAGCAGCACGCTGTCCCGGTCGAACAGGGGGTGCCGGGCGGTCATCAGCTCAAACTCCTCACCCTTCAGAGTGGCCAGCACGGTGCAGGCGGCAAAGTCGATGCCCGCGTTCTTGCACACGCCCTCGGCCAGGGCCTGGGCCAGGATATAGATCTCACCGTTGGGGACCTGGAGCAGCACATAGTCATAGGCGGCGTTGACGCAGATGGCCATGTTGCCGGGGAGGGTCCAGGGGGTGGTGGTCCAGATGACGAAGGACATCCTGGACAGGTCGCCGTACTGGCCCAGCTTGCCGTGGTCGTCATGGACGGGGAACTTGACGAAAATGGTGGTGCAGGGATCGTCGGCGTACTCGATCTCGGCCTCGGCCAGGGCGGTCTGGTCGGCGGGGCACCAGTACACGGGCTTCATGCCCTTGTAGATATAACCCTTCTCGGCCATCTTGCCGAAGATCTTGATCTGCTCGGCCTCAAACTCCGGCTTCAGGGTCAGGTAGGGGTTCTCCCAGTCGCCGATGACGCCCAGGCGCTGGAACTCGGAGCGCTGGATGTCCACAAAGTTCAGGGCAAACTCCTTGCACTTGTCCCGGAACTCGGAATCGCTCAGTTCATCCCGCTTGATCTTCTTGTCCTTCAGGATGGCGGACTCAATGGGCAGGCCGTGGGTGTCCCAGCCGGGCACATAGGGGGCCTGGAAGCCGGTCATGTTCTTGTACTTGACGATGATGTCCTTCAGTATCTTGTTCAGGGCGGTGCCGATGTGGATGTGGCCGTTGGCGTAGGGAGGGCCGTCATGGAGCACGAACTTGGGCTTGCCCTCGTTCTTCTCCATCAGCTTGCGGTAGGTCTCCACCTCCCACTCCCCGTTCAGCAGCTCCGGCTCCCGCTTGGGCAGGCCGGCCCGCATGGGAAAGTCGGTCTTGGGCAGATGGACAGTCTGGTTGTAATCCATGATATGTGCCTCCTATATGGAATATTTTATCTTATTATTGCTGTTTGTATACAAAGTGCAGGGTCTCTTTGCTCCCGGACAGGATGTGGGGCACCATCTGGGGCGGGTACAGGGTGATGTGCTCCAGCTCACTCAGCGGCACCCAGCAGAAGTCCAGGTCGATCCGCTCTCCGCCCAGCTCGTCATACCCGTGGAACACACCGTCCAGAGGGATCTGGCTCTCGTCCAGCAGATGGATCTCATAGTACAGGCCGATCTGGTGGCAGGGCTTCTCCCCCCAGGGGAAGAACACCTCGCCCACGGCCAGCAGGCCGTCCACGGCGATGTCCGCGTGGATCTCCTCTTTGAACTCCCGCACCAGGGTCTCCCGGGTGGTCTCCATGGCCGCCACATGGCCGCCGATGAGGGCGTAGTCCCCGCCGGAGCGCTGAAGGAGGACCTTGCCCTCACGGACCAAAACGCCTGCTATCCGGTAAGAAAAAACAAAGTCTTCCGTCCTGAACAGAATGTCTCTCATAAAAACCTCTCATCGAAAAAAGAAACGCCCCTGTCTCCCTCATGAGAGACAAAGGCGCAAACAACCTCTGCGGTACCACTCCCGTTGCTGACCGGGGTCAGCCACTCGACCGTCCTGTAACGGGGACCTCCGGCGGAGCCTACTCTCTTTTCAGATTTCGGTCCGCGGCTCCCAGGTGATCTTCGCCGGGTTCGCCCCGCCGCTCTCACACCCAACGAGCGGCTCTCTGAGGGGATATGGCCGGGTACTTGTCCTGTTCAAAGCCTGTGAACTACTCTATATTATCGGGGAAACGCCCGTTTGTCAACCGTTTTATGCACAAAAGGGCCCGCGATCGCGGGCCCTTTTCAGGCGTACTCAGTTCAGTTGCCGCTGGCCACGCAGTAGGCCAGAGAGCGGAAGGCCACATCGGCGCCGTCGCTGCGGGAGGTCAGGGCCACGGGGATCTTGGCGCCCACCACCACGCCGCAGGTCTGGGCGTGGGCGTGCATCTGCCAGCACTTGACCACCAGGTTGCCCGCCAGCAGGGAGGGAGCCACGATACCGTCGAACTCGCCGCACAGGGGGCAGTCGTAGCCCTTCAGCCGGGCGGCCTCCTTGGACAGGATCAGGTCGTAGGCGATGGGGCCCACCAGATTGCAGTTGGCGATGGGCTTTCTGGCGTGCTCCTGCACCAGGGCGTGAGCTTCGATGGTGTCCTTCATGTGGAAGCTGGTCTCCTCTACCAGGGCCAGCAGGGCGATATTGGGCTTGTCATCGTTGATGAGCTTCAGGGTCTCCACCATGTTGCGGATGATGGCCTTCTTCTGGCTCTGGTTGGGCTCGATGGTGACGGTGACGTCGCCGATGGCGATGAGCTTGGGATACTCGGGCATGCTCACCAGGTCGATGTGGGTCAGCAGGCGGTCGGTACGCAGGCCGTTGGCCTTGGCCAGCAGGGGCAGCAGGAACTCACGGGTCTGCACGTTGCCGCGCATCAGGATGTCGGCCTCGCCCCGGTTGACCAGGTCGATGGCCACCTGGGTCTCGTTCTCCTTGGGCTGAGTGGCCACCAGGCGGTACTCCTTGTCCTTCAGCCCCAGGCGCTCCAGCATGGGCTCCACCTTGGCGGCCTCGCCCACCAGGATGGGGGTGGCAAAGCCGGCGTCCTGAGCCTCGAACGCGCCCAGCAGAATATTCTCCGCATCGGCGCCGGCGATGACCACCCGGTTGGGCTTGCCGCAGGCCTTGGCCTTTTCCACGATCTGCTCAAAACTTTTCAGTGCCATATGTATCTCTCCTTATTACAGTAGTGTTCTGCAATTCTTATGGTATTTTACCACTTTCTCCCCCCGGAGACAAGGGCCAGGCGCACAACTTCTGCTCTTTTGTGGAATTTTTTAAGGCACTTTCGGCCGTTCCGCCCGGAAAGCGCACCAGCCGGACCGCTCCAGCCGCCTGGTGATGGTGAAGCCGTTCCCCTCGATGGCGGCGGCCACCTCGTCGGCCCGGGTGTCGATGATGCCGGAGGTCAGGAAAACGCCGTTCTCCGTCAGAAATTCCCCGGCCGCGGCGGACAGGGGGATGATGACGTCGGCCACGATGTTGGCCAGCACCACCTTGTTTTTGCCTGGCTCCAGCCTGGCCGCCAGCCTGCGGTCGCCCAGCACATTGCCCGCCAGCACGGTGAGCCGGTCCCGGCCCACGCCGTTCATGGCGGCGTTCTCATAGGCCACGTCCACCGCCTTGGGATCGATGTCCACCCCGATGGCCCGCTCCGCCCCCAGGCCCAGGGCGGCGATGGCCAGAATGCCGGAGCCGCAGCCCAGATCCAGCACCTTGTCGCCGGGGCGCACCGCCTCCTCCAGCAGCTCCAGGCAGAGCTGGGTGGTGGCATGGGCGCCGGTGCCGAAGGTCAGGCCGGGATTCAGGTACAGGGGCGTACGCCCCTCGGGCACCGGCTGGCCCCGCATCCACTCGGGGACGATGTAGATCTTCCTGCCCACGGGGATGGGCTGATAATACTTCTGCCAGGAGGTGGCCCAGTCCTCCTCCCGGAGGGAGACGGTCTGGGGCTCGTACTCCTCCAGCCCGGCCAGGTACCGCCGGAGCTGCCGTTGGCCCTCCTCATTGTCGGGCACATAGAACTTCACCCGGCTGGCCCCCTTCATCCGGGCGGCCAGGCCCTCGTCCACATAGTCCCAGTACTGGCGGTTCTGCTCCAGGAACCGGAGGAAGTCGCCCTCCTCCTCCACCACCAGGCCGGTCATGCCGTTGGCGGTCAGGGTGTCGCACACCCCGTCCAGCTTTTCCGCCGGGACGGGGAGGGTCACTTCCAGCCATTGCTCGCTCATACTCCGTCCCTCCTTCAGCCGCCTGTCCGGGCGGTCAGTTCTTTCAGGGTCACCTCATAGGCCTCCCGCTCGTGGGGCAGGACGGGCAGCTCCTCCGGCACTTCCCACCCCTTGGCGGCGAAGACGCGGCGGATGAGCAGGTCGGTAAAGTCCGGGTTTTTCACCAGCACCGGGCCGGTGATGTGGGTGGCGAACAGGTTGCCGGACACATAGCCCTCGGCCCCTTTCTCCCCCTCGTTGCCCAGGCCCAGGCTCAGGCTGTCGAACAGGGGAGAAGTGACGCCCCGGGTGACGGAGCACTTGTTCATAAAGCCCACCACCGGGCTGTCCCACAGCGTGGAGTGGGCCACCACATCCTCCGGCACGCGCTTGTCGGTCTCCACGGTGGCATACTCCGCCAGGCCCAGGCCGGGCCACACCTTGCCCGCCCCGTCGGTGACCGAGGCCCCCAGGGTCTCCATGGCGTTTCCGGTGAACAAAACCACCGCGCCCCGGTCCAGGGCGGACTTCAGCTCCGGCCCCCTGCCCTCCAGGGCGGTGAGCGCCGCCTTCTGGGTACGCTCGGTGCCCGCGCCCATGTAGATGAAGTCGGCGTCGGAAAAATCGGGCGTGTCATCCAGGGTGACTTTTTCCACCGTGACGGACACGCCCATGGTCTCCAGGTGGCGCTTCAGCACCGCCAGGTTGGCGTACTCGCCGTACAGGGACATGCAGTCGGGGTACAGATGCAAAATGTTCAGGTTCATGCCTGTCCCTCCTTTTTGACCGCCGGCAGGTCCAGCAGCTTGTCCCGGTCG
>JBJEYO010000163.1:0-6754 GCA_051886935.1 Candidatus Enterenecus sp.
GAGGTGCTGGAGGTCATGACCGAGCTGGCCGACGAGGGCATGACCATGGTGGTGGTCACCCACGAGATGGGCTTTGCCCGGGAGGTGGCCACCCGGGTGCTGTTCATGGACGGGGGAAAGATTCTGGAGCAGGGAGAGCCCCGCGCCTTTTTCGACCACCCCAGGGAGCAGCGCACCATCGAATTCCTGTCCAAGGTTTTGTAAGACGCAGACCGTGGGACAAAGGGGCCCACGCAAAAACCCAGCGAAGCGGTTTTTGTGGGGAGAGGAGACGCAGCGGAATGAGCGAGATCTCGCCGCAGGTGGGAGCGAGCGGTATGGAGCTTGCGGCGACGACGGCACGCGGTCTTCCCTTTTGTCAAGCCCGGGAAAAGTTTGTGCAAAAATACGCCGAAAAAAAGGTTGACATCCGTTATGTCAACCTTTTTTGCAGGAAAGCAAGAGAACGATGCATCCACAAAACTGTGGAAAACTCTGTGGAAGTTGTGGAAACATTGGAAACACTGGAATCAGGGAAAAGCGGCCGGGCCGGGCACACCCTTTGAATGCAAAAAATACTGCAAAATGGGTGTCAAAGGGTGACAATAACACCCGGCGGGCCGGAGAGAAAAGCCGCGGGCCTTGGCGTGCAAGGCCCGCGGCTTCTTTGCGGAAATTGTATGCGGTTCAGTGGAGCAGGGTGTTCTCCGGCTCGGCGGCGTTCTGTGCGCCGTCGGTGGCGAAATACTGGGCCAGCATACCGGCGGCCACGGCGGCCAGGGAGCCGCCGGAGGAGCCCCGCTCCGCCACCAGGCAGATGGCCACCTGGGGGTTGTCGTAGGGGGCGAAGCACACGAACACGGCGTTGGCGTTGGAGGCGCCGGTCACCTCGGCGGTGCCGGTCTTGCAGCCCACGGTGACGGGCAGGGAGGAGAAGTAGCGGGCCATGGAATAGGTCTGGGACAGGTCGTACATGCCCTGCTTCACCGCGGCCAGATGGGCGGGGTCGATGTCAATGGTGTCCAGCAGGACGGGCTCGTACTCATAGACGGTCTGGCTGTAATCCCCGGACTTGACCTCCTTCAGCAGGTGGGCCTGGTAGTGATTGCCCCCGTTGACCAGAGTGGCGATATAGTTGGCCAGCTGGAGGGGGGTGAACTGGTTGTTCTCCTGGCCGATGGCGGCGTACATGGTGCTGCCGGCGTACCACTCCACGCCCAGCAGGGCGGAGGTCTCCGGCCCGGCCACGTTGCCCTTGTACTCGGCGATCTCAATGCCGGTGTACTGGCCCAGGCCGAACTTGGTGGCGTATTCCACCAGGGTCTTGATGCCCACACGGCGGCCCACGTCGTAGAAGAAGATGTTGCAGGAGTCGGTGATGGCCTTGGTCACCGACTCGGTGCCGTGGGAGCCGCCGGTGTTGGTGTAGATCCAGCACACCGGGCGGGTGTCGGGATAGTAGGTGTAGATGCCGCCGCAGTAGACGGTGGAGGAGGGGGTGATGATCCCCTCGGTCAGGCCGGCCACGGCGGTGACCATCTTGAAGGTGGAGCCGGGGGCGTACAGACCCATGGTGGCCCGGTTGAGCAGGGGCTTGGCCGGGTCGGACAGCAGGTCGTTGTAGTCCTGGGCGAAGGTGGACAGGTCGTAGGTGGGATAGGAGGCCAGGGCCAGTACGCCGCCGGTCATGTCCACCATGACCGCCGCCGCGCCGCCGGGCTCCTCCAGGCCGGAGACAAACTGGGCCAGCAGCTCCTCGGTGGTGGACTGCAGGGTGCTGTCCAGGGTGAGCACCACGTTGCCGCCGGGCTGGGGCTCCTCCTTCCACTGCTGGCTGACGATGGTGCCGTTTTCATCGGTCTCGGTCTGAAGCACGCCGCTGGTGCCCCGGAGGTAGGACTCGAAGGCCAGCTCCACCCCCTGCTTGCCCACCAGCTCGTTCATCCGGTAGCCCTGCTCCCGGTAGGAGGGCCACTCCTCCGCGCTGATGGCGGCCACACGGCCCAGCACATGGGCGGCGGCGGTGGTGTTGTACCGGCGGGCGGTGTGCAGCTCCACATTCACGCCGTCCAGGGAGCGCTCCTTCACCTTGGTGATGAAGGCGATGTCCACATCCTCGGCGAAGGTGTAGTCGGCGTAGGTGATCTCGTAGGTGCGCAGGCTCAGCTCGTACAGCACGCCCAGCAGAGCCCGGGTGTCGCTGTCGATGGCCTGGTTTTCGTCCAGCGGGATGCCGAAGGTCTTGCACATGGCGGCCATCAGCTCCTGGGCGCTCAGATCCGCGGCCGCGGGGTCGTCCACCCATTTCAGCCGCTTGGCCAGGGCGCCCAGCAGGGTGGAGTAGGTGACGGTCTCGCCGTCCTCGCCCTCGGTGTCGTAGGAGAAGACGCTTCCCTCCCTGGTGTACTCCCAGGGGGCGGAGTCGGACACGGGGAAAGAGTCGTACCACTCCACGCCCTCGGCGCGGCACAGCTCCAGCAGCCGGGAGAGGATCTCGTTGCGGCGGCTGCCCATCTCGGTGGGGTCCAGGGTCACATGGTAGCTCACCGCGTTGGTCACCAGCACATTGCCGTACCGGTCCACGATCTCTCCCCGGACGGTGTCCACCCGCTCGGACTGGGTGACGGTGAGGGCGGTGCCCTGCCGGTAGTCATCGCCCTTGACCACCTGGAGGTTGTACAGCACCCCCAGGTACGCCAGCAGCAGGCAGCAGAACAGGCCCAGCAGCACCCCCATCCGCACCCGCAGGCGGCGGCTTTCCGCCTCGGTGCGGGCGTCCTCGTTGGAGAAAAGGTCAAAGGGGTTATTCATGGTAGATCCTCCCGTAGTGGAGACAGCAGAAGCGGCAGATCCAGTAGACGGCCAGGGAAAGGAGCAGGGTCCACAGCAGCTCGGGCAGGGCCACCTTCAGCAGCACGGGCAGGGCGGCCACGCCTCCCAGCCAGCGGCGGCCCACCTGGAACAGCTCCCACAGCACCATGGCCCCCAGGGAGCAGATCAGATGGCCCACCAGGTCCCGGCGGAGGACGAACAGGGCCAGCATCCCGCAGCCCCAGCCCAGGGCGGAGAGCAGGGGGACGCACAGCAGGCTGGCGTGGGCCAGGGCGGACTGGGCCAGCCCGGCGGCCAGGCCGAAGCCGGCGCCGAACCGGGGACCCTCCAGGGTGCCCACCGCCACCGCCGCCATGGGCAGCAGCAGGGGCAGGGAGATGGGCAGCCGGGACAGCACGCTGTAATTCAGCACGGCAATGACCGCCAGGGCCGCGCCGTAGGCCAGGCATTTGATGATGAAGTCTCTGCGGGTCATGGGATCACCTCCGGCGGGACGGGTAATTCAGTGGGATAGGTCAGCCGATAAACTCATGGAGCAGAGAGCCCTCGGGCACGGTCTTGGGGTCGATGGGCTCAAAGTAGTCGAAGGCGGCCATCAGGTCCAGCAGCTCATGGCGGCGCTGGTTTTCCTCGGGGACGGCGGCCATCAGGGGCTTGGCGTAGCAGGCCATCACCGACACCTCATAGGGCAGGGAGGAGTCGAACATGATGTGGGCGGTGTTCTTGTAGGGGGAGATGTACAGCTTCTCCCCCCGGCGCACATTGGCCCACATGTCCAGGGTGCCCTGCACGTCGGTGCCCCGGAAGTTGTAGTCCCGGACGGCCCGGCGGGTCAGGCGCATCCAGGTGCCCTTGAACCGCAGCGCGTCCCCGTCCAGCACATTGCTGCGGGCGGACACATAGAGCCGGAAGGCCTCCGGGTGGCCAGCGGTCAGCTTGGTGTTCAGGGCGTGGATGCCCTCGAAAATGGCGATCTCGTCCTTTTTCAGCCGCAGGATGTGGCCCGCGCTGTCGTTGCGCATCTGGCGGGCGAACTCAAACTTGGGCACCAGGATGGGCTCCCCCCGGGTCAGCTTGGAGAAGTGCTCGTCCAGCAGCTTCAGGTCCATGACCTCCGGGGATTCGTAGTCGATCTCCCCGTCCGGCGTCCGGGGGGCGGTGCGGGGGTCCTGGTGGACGAAGTAGTCGTCCATGGAGATGGTGTGGGTGCCCACGCCCCGGCGCTCCAGCTCCTCCTCCAGCTTGCGGGCGGTGGTGGTCTTGCCCGACCCGGAGGGGCCGGACAGCAGGACCACCGGGCTCTGCTTCATATTCTCACAGATGCGGTCGGCGGCCTTGGCGATCTTGGCCTGGTACTGGGCGTCGCACTCCTCCATGAAGGCCAGGGGATCGGCCCGGACCGCGGTGTTGATGTCGTTCAGTTGGTATGCCATGGGGACCTCCTTTATGTACGCTTGAACTGCTTTTCCAGCTGGGCCCGGGTCAGCTCGATGGCCACCGGACGGCCGTGGGGACAGTACTTCACCGCCCCGGACATGACCATGCGGGCCACCTCCTCCAGCTCGGCGGGACCGTTCTTCTGCCCGCCCTTGATGGCCGCTTTGCAGGCCATGGTGTGCATCAGCTCGTCCCGGGCGGAGGCGGGGTCCGCCGAGCCGGTGACCCGGATGCGCCGGGCCAGCTCCAGCAGGGCGTCCTCAATGTCCCCGGCGTCCAGGTAGTCGGGGGCGGAGCGCACCGCCAGGGCGGCGGAGCCGAACTCCTCCACCTCAAAGCCGAACCGGGCCAGCAGGTCCAGCCGGTCCAGCAGCGCCGCCCGCTCCTCCGGGGCGGGGGTGAAGGTGACGGGGGAGAGCAGCTCCTGCACCATGGGCTGGTAGTTCTCCGCTTTCAGCCGGTCGAAGTTGGCCCGCTCATGGGCGGCGTGCTTGTCGATGAGCACAACCTTGTCCCCCTGCTCCACCATCACATAGGTGTTGAACAGCTCGCCCTTGACTGCCCAGGGCTGCTCGGGCTCGGGGATGGGCTCGGGGACGGGCTCGGGGACGGGCTCGGGGACGGGCTCGGGAACAGGCTCGGGAACAGGCTCGGGAACAGGTTCCGGTCGGGGCTCCGGTGCGGGCGCGGGGCGGGGCGGCTCAGGCCGGACGGGAGCGGCCGGTCTGCGGGGCTCGGGGATATTCTCCGGGGGCAGGGTGTCCGCCCGGCGGAACACCGGGGCCTTTTCCGCCGGCGCGGCGGGGGCCGCCGCAGGCTTGGGCGGGGTCCAGGCGGCGGGCCGCTGGACGGGGGCGGGCTCCGGCTTGAAAACGGGGGCGGCGGAGTCCCGGAAGGTCAGAGAGGTCTGGTTTGGAGTGACGGTGTCCTCCTTTTTCACGCCGGGCAGCACCGCCTGGGGGCGGGTGCGGTCCCCCTCCAGGGCGGAGAGCACCCCGTGATAGACGGTGGAGAACACCTGCTGCTCGCTCTGGAACTTCACCTCGGTCTTGGTGGGGTGGACATTCACATCCACCTCGTTGGGCCTCACAGTGAGATGGAGCACACAGCCGGGGAACCGGCCCACCATCTTCTGGTTTTTATAGGCCTCCTCCAGGGCGGCCATCATGATCCGGCTTTTTACATAGCGGCCGTTGACGAAAAAGTGCTGGTAGCCCCGGCTGGCCCGGCAGCAGGAGGGCAGGGACACAAAGCCGGACACGCTCATGCCCTGGCCGGAGCCGGTGACGGGCAGAAAGCCCAGGGCGATGTCCCGGCCCATGACGGCGTAGACGGCGCTTTTCAGCTGGCCGTCGCCGGGGGTGAGCAGCTCCTGCCTGCCGTCCCGGATGAACTTCACGGACAGCTCCGGGTGGGACAGGGCGATGCGCTGCACGGTGGCAAAGACCGCGGCCCCCTCGGCGGCGTCCTTTTTCATGAACTTCTGCCGGGCGGGAGTGTTGAAGAACAGGTCCCGCACCACCATGGTGGTGCCGGCGGGGCAGCCCGCCTCCTCCTGCTCCAGCACCTCACCGCCCTCCAGGGTGAGGGCGGTGCCCAGATCGCAGTCGGGCACGCGGGTGAGCAGCTCGATCCGGCTGACGGCGGCGATGGCGGCCAGAGCCTCCCCCCGGAAGCCCAGGGTGCCGATGGCCTCCAGGTCGTATTCCGTGGCGATCTTGGAGGTGGCGTGGCGCAGGAAGGCGGTGGCGGCCTGGTCGGCGGCAATGCCGCAGCCGTTGTCGGTGACCCGGATCAGGGTCATGCCGCCGTTGGCGATCTCCACCGTGACGGCGGAGGAGCCGGCATCGATGGCGTTCTCCATCAGCTCCTTCACCACGCTGGCCGGGCGCTCCACCACCTCGCCGGCGGCGATCAAATCGGCCACATGGGGGTCAAGTTGTCTGATCATTGGCATTTCGATCAATCCTTATTCAATGTCCAAGAGAATGGTCACCGGGCCGTCGTTCTGGGAGAACACCTGCATGTCGGCCCCGAACTCGCCGTGCTCCACGGCGAAGCCCCGCTGGCGGCACTGGTCCATGAACCGCTCGTAAAGGGGGACGGCCAGGTCGGGCTTGGCGGCGTGGCTGAAGCCGGGGCGGCGGGAGGAGGTGTCGGCGTAGAGGGTGAACTGGCTCACCACCAGCAGGGAGCCCCCCACCGCAGCCAGGTTCAGGTTCATCTTGCCGTTCTCATCCTCGAACACCCGCAGGCCGCACACCTTGTCGGCCATTTTGTCGGCGGTGGCCTCCGTGTCGGTGGGGGCCACCCCCAGCAGCACCAGAAAGCCCTGGCCGATCTGTCCGTTGATTTTGCCGTCGATCTCCACCCGGGCGTTCTTCACCCGGGTCACCACTGCGCGCATAAGGCCACCCCGTTTTTTCAAAGTAATAATGTATTATACACCATTCCGCCGCGAAGCGTCAACGGCCCGGGAACGCGGGCGTTTCCCAAAAATTGAAGC
>JBJEYO010000164.1:0-6744 GCA_051886935.1 Candidatus Enterenecus sp.
TGTCCGGCACCACCATCCCCCACGAGGTGATCGGCGAGTTCGGCGCCGGCCGCGTTCTGCTCAAGCCCGCTTCCAAGGGTACCGGCATCATCGCCGGCGGCCCCGTGCGTGCTGTGATGGAGGCCGCGGGCGTGTCCGACATCCGCGCCAAGTGCCTGCGCACCAACAACCCCCAGAACGTGGTGGCCGCCACCATGGAGGGCCTGAAGGCTCTGCGCAGCCCCGCTCAGGTTGCCGCTATGCGCGGTAAGAGCGTGGAAGAAATCATTGGTTAAGGAGGCTCACGACCATGGCTAAAACGATTGAGATCAAGCTCGTCAAGAGCCTGAACGGCCGTCTGGCCAACCACAAGGCGACTGCCGAGGCCCTGGGCCTGCGCCACATCGGCGATGTGACCGTCCAGCCCGACAACGAGGCCACCCGCGGCAAGATCGCCCACATCGGTTACCTGCTCCAGGTGACCGAGAACGCCTGAGGAGGTGCCAAACAATGAATCTGCATGAACTGTCTCCCGCCCCTGGCTCCACCCAGGTGAACAAGCGGAAGGGCCGCGGCATCGGCAGCGGCAACGGCAAGACCGGCGGCCGGGGCCACAAGGGCCAGAAGGCCCGTTCCGGCGGCGGCGTCCGCATCGGTTTCGAGGGCGGCCAGATGCCTCTGGCCCGCCGTCTGCCCAAGCGCGGCTTCAACAACATCTTTGCCGAGCGTCTGGAGACCATCAACGTGTCCGCCCTGAACAAGTTCGAGGACGGCACCACTGTGAATGTCTGCGATCTGCTGGAAAAGGGTATCCTCTCCAAGTGCGAGTACGGCGTCAAGGTTCTGGGCAACGGCGAGCTGACCAAGAAACTCACCGTTCGGGCTTCCGCTTTCTCCGCCTCCGCCAAAGAGAAGATCGAAAAGGCAGGCGGTACGGCGGAGGTGATCTGAGATGATCCAGACTCTCCGCAACGCATGGAAGGTGCAGGAGCTGCGGAATAAGCTGCTGTTCACCCTCTTCGCCCTGCTGATCTTCCGGCTGGGCTCCGCCATCCCCGTGCCCTTTATCAACACGGAGCTGCTGTCCAGCTACATGAACGCCCAGTCCGCCAGCATCTTTGGCCTGCTGAACGTCATGAGCGGCGACGCCTTCTCCCGGGCAACGGTCTTCGCGCTGTCCATCCAGCCCTATATCAACAGCTCCATTATCATTCAGCTGCTGACCATCGCCATTCCCGCCCTGGAGCGTCTGTCCAAGGAGGGCGGCGAGGAGGGCAAGAAGAAGATCGCCGCCATCACCCGGTATGTGACCGTGGCCATCGCCATCATCCAGGGCTTCGGCTACTACACCATGATCCGCGTGGGCAGCAACGGCGTCAGCTTCCTGTCTGTCTCCGGCGTGTGGCCTGCCATCGTCATCGTGGCCGCCTTCACCGCCGGCTCCGCCTTTGTCATGTGGCTGGGTGAGCAGATCACCGAGTTCGGCATCGGCAACGGCATTTCCATCATCCTGTTCGGCGGCATCGTCGCCCGCGGCCCCGCCATGGTGTCCTCCATGATCGCCGGCGTGAAGAACTGGGCCAACGGCGTTGATCCCTCCCAGGCCAGCGTCCTGCACCCCGCCTTCATCCCCCTGGAGATCATCGGTATGCTGCTGCTGGTCATCTTCGTGGTGTTCATCACCAACGCCGAGCGCCGCATCCCCGTGCAGTATGCCAAGCGGGTGGTGGGCCGGAAGATGTACGGCGGCCAGTCCACCCACATCCCCATCAAGGTGAACATGTCCGGCGTTCTGCCCATCATCTTCGCTCAGGCTATCGCCTCCATCCCCGCCACCATCGGCATGTTCGTGCCCAGCGCGCAGGTGGAGGGTTCCGGCTGGTACACCTTCCTGAAGGTCTTCGACTCCTCCGGCTGGGTGTACAGCATCGTGTACTTCCTGCTGATCATCCTGTTCAGCTACTTCTACAACACCATCCAGTTCAACCCTGTGGAGGTGGCCAACAACCTGAAGAAGAACGGCGGCTTCATCCCCGGCTTCCGTCCGGGCAAGCCCACCGCGGACTTCCTGCATAAGGTCATCTCCCGCATCACCGTGTTCGGCGCCCTGTTCCTGGCTGTGGTCGCGCTGCTGCCCAACATCACCGGCGGAATCATGAACGCTGTGGGCTCCTCCGCGGGCCGGGGCCTGGCCATTGGCGGTACCTCCGTCATCATCGTGGTGGGCGTCGCTCTGGAGACCGTGAAGCAGCTGGAGGCCCAGCTGATGATGCGGCACTACAAGGGCTTCCTTGAGTAAAGCGGGGCGAGCGGTATGAAGCTGATCATGTTGGGCGCTCCCGGTGCCGGAAAGGGCACGCAGACCGCCATTCTCAGCGAGAAGCTGTCCATTCCCGCCATTTCCACCGGCAACATCCTCCGGGCCGCCGTGAAGAACGGCACACCGGTGGGTATTCAGGCCAAGAGCTACATGGACGCTGGCAAGCTGGTGCCCGATGAGGTTATCATCGGCATTGTGGCCGAGCGTCTGGCCGAGGCCGACTGCGCCAACGGCTTTATCCTGGACGGGGTGCCCCGCACCATCGCCCAGGCCGAGGCTCTGGAGCAGGCCGGGGTCATCTTTGACAATGTGCTGTCCATCGAGATCTCCGATGAGGAGATCGAGGAGCGCATGGAGGGCCGCCGGTTCTGCCACTCCTGCGGCGCCACCTATCATGTCAAGAACGCGCCTCCCAAGGTGGAGGGCGTGTGCGACAAGTGCGGCGGCACCCTGGAGCTGCGGGATGACGATAAGCCCGAAACGGTGAAGCACCGCCTGGAGGTCTATCACGCGGAGACCGAGCCGCTGAAGGACTTTTACGCCAAGCGGGGCGTGCTGAGAACGGTGGAGAATCAGCCCACCATCGAAGCCACCACCCAAGTGGTCATGAAGGCGCTGAACATCTGAGTATGGAACTGATCACTTTGAAATCGTCCAGAGAACTGGACTGTATGCGCAAAGCCGGCCGGATCACCGCGGCGGCCCGCAAGCTTGCGGGAGAACTGGTAGTCCCCGGCGTCACAACCCTTGAGATAGATACCGCAGTACGCAAATTCATCGAGAGCCAGGGAGGGAAACCCTCCTTCCTGGGCTACGGCGGCTTTCCCGGCTCGGCGTGCATCTCGGTGAACGACGTTGTCATTCACGGCATCCCCTCCAAAAAGATCGTTCTCAAAGAGGGGGACATCGTCAGCGTAGATGTGGGAGCCTATGTGGACGGCTTCCACGGCGACTGTGCCGCAACCTATGCCTGCGGCGCGGTGAGCGATGAGGCCAGGCGCCTCATTGAGGTCACCGAGCAGAGCTTCTGGGAGGGCATCAAGTTCGCCAGAGCCGGCCAGCGCGTGTCCGACATCTCCCATGCTGTGCAGCAGTATGTGGAGCGCCACGGCTACTCCGTGGTGCGGGACTTTGTCGGCCACGGCGTAGGCACAAAGCTCCACGAAGCGCCAGAGGTGCCCAACTACGGCCCCGCCGGTCACGGCGCCCGGTTCCAGCCGGGCATGACCATCGCGGTGGAGCCCATGGTATGTCAGGGTGACTGGCAGGTGAAGGTGCTGAAGGACGGCTGGACCACCGTGACGGCGGACGGCTCCCTGGCAGCCCACTACGAGAACACCCTTCTCATCACCGAGGGCGACCCCGAGATCCTCACGGTCTGCGACTGAAGAAGGAGCGACCCTTATGAGGTTCGAGAAGGCCCAGATCGTCCGCTCCCTGCGGGGCCACGACAGCGGCGAGCTGTTCTGCGTCATGGACGCGGACGGCGGCTGGCTGCTCCTGGCCGACGGGAAGCGGCGGCGGGTGAGCCGCCCCAAGCGGAAAAACGCGAAGCACGTGGTTTCCGCGGGAGGATGGAAGCACCCAACCATTGAAAAACTGCGAGCCGGCCAGGCCGTGGGAGACCGAGAGCTCCGGGCGGCGCTGGCGGAAATTCGGGATCAAATGGAGGTATGACGCTTTGGCAAAGGACGATATGATCGAGTTGGAGGGTGTCGTCACCGAAGCCCTGCCCAACACCACATTCAATGTGGACATCGGCAATGGCCACATTATTCTGGCCCACATCTCCGGCAAGCTGCGGATGAACTTCATCCGCATCCTGCCGGGCGATAAGGTCACGGTTCAGATGTCTCCCTATGATCTGACCCGGGGCCGTATCACCTGGAGATCTAAGTAAATATCAACGACCGGCCGCGGCCGGGGCCTTGCCCCCGTCGCCGGCTGGGGCCATCAAGGCATTAACAGGAGGTTAAACAAAATGAAAGTCAGACCGTCTGTCAAGCCCATGTGCGAGAAGTGCAAGATCATCAAGCGCAAGGGCAAAGTTATGGTCATTTGCGAGAACCCCAAGCACAAGCAGAGACAAGGTTAAAGGAGGCGTAAGAGAACTATGGCACGTATTGCCGGCATTGATCTGCCGAAGGAGAAGCGAGTCGAGATCGGACTCACCTATATTTATGGCATTGGCCGTACCAGCGCCAATAAGATCCTGAAAGAGGCGGGCGTCAACCCCGACACCCGCGTGAAAGACCTGACCGACGCCGAGGAGGCCAAGCTGCGTGAGATCATCGGCCACGAGTACACCGTGGAGGGTGACCTGCGCCGCAATGTGGCTATGGACATCAAGCGCCTGACCGAGATCGGCTGCTATCGCGGCACCCGTCATCGCAAGGGCCTGCCCGTCCGGGGCCAGCGTTCCAAGACCAACGCCCGTACCCGCAAGGGCCCGAAGCGTACTGTCGCCAACAAGAAGAAGTAAGGAGGGATCTATCACATGGCTACTGCTAAGAAAGTTGTCAAGCGCCGTCGCGAGCGCAAGAATGTTGAGAAGGGCCAGGTGCATATCCGCTCCTCCTTCAACAACACCATGGTCACCGTTACCGATATGCAGGGCAACGCCCTGTCCTGGGCCTCCTCCGGCGAGATGGGCTTCCGCGGTTCCCGCAAGTCCACTCCCTTTGCCGCCCAGACCGCTGCTGAGACCGCTGCCAACGCTGCCATCGAGCAGTGCGGTCTGAAGAGCGTGGAAGTGTACGTCAAGGGTCCCGGTCAAGGCCGTGAGGCCGCCATCCGGGCTCTGCAGGCCGTGGGCCTGGAGGTCACCCTGATCAAGGACGTGACCCCCGTTCCCCACAATGGCTGCCGTCCGCCCAAGCGCCGCCGCGTGTAATCTGGAAGGAGGAAAACCAACATGGCTAAGAATTCGCAGCCCTATCTGAAGCGTTGCAGAACGCTTGGTATTTCCCCCGCTGTCATGGGCGTCAACAAGGAGTCCAACCGGAACCCCGGCCCCCAGCGGAGGAGCAAGAAAAGTGAGTACGCCCTGCAGCTGAACGAGAAGCAGAAGGTCAAGTTCATCTACGGCGTGCTGGAGAAGCAGTTCCACTCCTACTATGAGAAGGCCGCCCGCATGAAGGGCAACACCGGCGACGAGCTGATGAGCCTGCTGGAGCGCCGCCTGGACAACGTGGTGTTCCGTCTGGGCCTGGCCAACACCCGCCGCGAGGCCCGTCAGCTGGTCAACCACGGCCACTTCACCGTCAACGGCAAGCGGGTCAACATCCCCTCCTACCTGGTGAAGGTGGGCGACGTGGTGGCCGTCTGCGACAAGAGCCGCTCCTCCGTGAAGTTCAAGAAGATCGTGGAGGACGACCGGTTCGTGGCCGCTCCCAAGTGGCTGGAGAAGACCAAAAACGCCCCCCTGGAGGGCAAGGTCGTGGCCCTGCCCGGCCGCGACGATCTGGACTTCGACGTGTCCGTCAACCTGATCGTGGAGTTGTATTCCAAGTAATACGGCAACCCTCGTACCACCGCAGCTATTTCCGGCACATATATGCCACAGTAAAAGGAGGGTAATCACGATATGGTAGAAATCCAGAAGCCGCGCATCGAGTGCATCGAGAATGTGGAGGACGAGTCCTACGGGAAGTATGTCGTCGAACCTCTGGAGCGGGGTTACGGCACCACCCTGGGCAACTCCCTGCGCCGCATTCTGCTGTCCTCTCTGCCCGGCACCGCGGTGACCACCATCAAGATCGCCGGTGTGCAGCACGAATTCAGCACCATCCCCGGCGTGAAGGAAGATGTGACCGAGATCGTCCTGAACGTGAAGGGCATCATCGCCAAGCTGTACAGCGAAGGCGTGAAGACGGTCTATATCGAGGCCTCCGGCGAGGGTGAGGTCACTGCCGGCCACATCAAGGCCGACAGCGATGTGGAGGTGCTCAACCCTGAGCACCACATCGCCACCCTGGGCCCCGGCGCCTCTCTGAACATGGAGCTGACCCTGTCCCAAGGCCGGGGTTATGTCACCGCCGACCGCAACAAGACCGCCCAGACCGTCATTGGCGTCATCCCGGTGGACTCCGTCTACACTCCCGTGCGCAAGGTCAACTACACCGTGGAGAACACCCGTGTGGGGGACGCTACCGACTACGACAAGCTGACCCTGGAGGTCTGGACCAACGGCACCATCTCCTCCCGGGACGCCGTCTCCCTGGGCGCCCGCATCCTGGTGGATCATTTTACCCTGTTCACCGACCTGTCTGAGACCATGGGCTCCAAGACCACCGTGGTGGAGCGGGAGAACACCCAGCAGGATAAGGTGCTGCAGCTGACCATCGAGGAGCTGGACCTGTCCGTCCGTTCCTTCAACTGCCTCAAGCGGGCCAACATCAACACGGTGGAGGATCTGATCTCCAAGACCGAGGATGAGATGATGA
>JBJEYO010000165.1:0-6673 GCA_051886935.1 Candidatus Enterenecus sp.
GGGCATGCGGGACACATACTCGGCCAGAGAGGTCAGCTTGCCCTCTTTGGAGGAGGTGAACAGCAGCAGGTCTTTCAGCAGGTCCTTCTTGGCCCCGTACTGCTCCACCACGCCGTATTTCAGCTGGCGGCCGAAGGCGGCCCAGAACTGCTCGTACTTCTCCCGGTCGTCCTTCATCAGCTTGACCAGCTCGTTCTTGATCTTCTTCTCCAGAGCCCCGGCAATGACCTTCAGCTCCCGGGTGTGCTGAAGGGTCTCACGGGAGATGTTCAGGGAGAAGTCGGGGGAGTCCACCACGCCCTTCACAAACCGGAAGCAGTCGGGCAGCAGGTCGGCGCACTTGTCCATGATGAGCACGCCGGAGGAGTAGAGCTGCAGGCCCTTCTCATACTCCCGGGTGTAGAAGTCGTAGGGGGTCTGGGCGGGGACGAACAGCAGGGCCTTGAAGGTGACGGTGCCCTCCGAGGAGGTGGTGATGGTGGCAAGCGGGGCCTGCCAGTCCATGAACTTGTCCTGATAGAACCGGTCGTACTCCTCCTGCTTTACCTTGGAGCGGGGCCGCTGCCACAGGGGCACCATGGAGTTGACCGTCTTCTCCTCCACCACGGTCTCCCACTCCGGCTTGTAGTCCTCCCCGGCGTCGGCGGGCTTCTCCTTCATGCGGTAGTCCTCCACCATCATGCGGATGGGGTGGCGGATGTAGTCGGAATACTTCTTCACCAGCTCCTGCAGGCGGCTGCTCTCCAGGTACTCGCTGTACTTCTCGTCCTCGGTGTCCGGCTTGATGTGCATGATCACATCGGTGCCCACGGAGTCCTTCCTGCATTCGGTGACGGTGTAGCCGTCGGCGCCCTCGGACTGCCAGCAGTGGGCCGTGTCCTCGCCGTGATGGCGGGTGATGACGGTGACCTTGTCAGCCACCATGAAGGCGGAGTAGAAGCCCACGCCGAACTGGCCGATGATATCGGTGTCCTTGCCGCCCTCCATCTCCTGCTTGAACTGGAGGGAGCCGCTCTTGGCGATGGTGCCCAGGTTCTTCTCCAGCTCCTCCTCCGTCATGCCGATGCCGTTGTCCGACACGGTCAGGGTGCGGGCGGCCTTGTCCACCGAGATGGTGATGCGGTAGTCGCTCCGCTTGGTCTTCACCGTGTCGTCGGTGAGGGCCTGGTAAGCCAGCTTGTCAATGGCGTCGCTGGCGTTGGAGATGATCTCCCGGAGGAAGATCTCCTTGTGGGTGTAGATGGAGTTGATCATCAGATCCATCAATCGCTTGGATTCCGCTTTGAACTGCTTCTTTGCCATGATAACATGCACCTCTATATTTTAATTTTTCATTATAAACAGATTAAGAATGGGGTTTAGCACTCGACAACTCTGAGTGCTAAGCGTACTATAATACTGTGGGGGGCAAAATGCAAGGGTGTTTGCAGAAAGTTCACAAATATGACAGGGATGGTCCGGCAGGAATCCGGGTATGCTGTCATGGGGAAAGGCGGTGAGAAGGTAAAATTAGTGGTTGCGTTCACATAATTCGGATGCTATAATGCAGGTGATTGAAGAATCGCCGCATTGCGGCCATTGATCGGACATAGTGCCCCGCCCGGTGCGGGGCTTTCCCGCCGCGGCGGGGACATAGGCCGCGTCCGCAGGGCGCAGGAAACCGGCACAGCCGGGAATGATGAGGTGCAGCCTTGAAAAAATATGTGATTCACGGCGGGAGACCGCTGTATGGCAGAGTAGAGGTCAGCGGCGCGAAGAACGCCGCCGTGGCCATCATCCCCGCCGCCCTTCTGGTGGACGGGGTTTGCCGCATTGAGAATATCCCCCAGATCAGCGATGTGACCGCTTTGCTGAAGATTCTGGAGCAGCTGGGTGCCCGGGTGCGGGTGCTGACCAAGAGCGATGTGGAGATCGACTGTACCCACATCCGCACCACCCGTGTCTCTCAGGAGCTGGCCCATAAGATCCGGGCCTCCTACTACCTGATCGGCGCGCTGCTGGGCCGCTTCGGCCGGGCCGAGGTGTCCATGCCCGGCGGCTGCAATTTCGGCAGCGTGCGGCCCATCGACCAGCATGTGAAGGGCTTTGAGGCCATGGGCGCCCAGGTCAACGAGGGCGATTTCATCTGCGCCCAGGCCCAGGGCGGGCGTATGCGCGGGGGCAATGTGTATCTGGATGTGGTCTCTGTTGGCGCGACCATGAATATCATGATGGCGGCGGCTCTGGCCGACGGCGTCACCACAATTGAAAACGCGGCCAAGGAGCCCCATATCGTTGACCTGGCCAATTTCCTCAACGCCATGGGCGCCAACATCCGGGGCGCCGGCACCGATACCATCCGCATTCACGGCGTGGACCGCCTCCACGGCGGCAGCTACGCCATCATCCCCGACCAGATCGAGGCGGGCACCTACATGGCCGCCGTGGCCGCCGCCGGCGGCGAGGTCCGGGTGTGCAACATCATCCCCAAGCACATGGAGTGCATCACCGCCAAGCTGGTGGAGATGGGCGTGGAGGTGGAGGAGGACGGAGACGCCCTCATCGTCCGCCGCAGCGGACCGCTCCAGCGCACCAACATCAAGACCATGCCCTATCCCGGCTTCCCCACGGATATGCAGCCCCAGATCGCCGCGGCCCTGTGTCTGGCGGAGGGCACCAGCATGCTCACCGAGGGCGTGTGGGACAGCCGCTACCGCTACACCGAGGAGTTCCGGCGCCTGGGCGCCAAGATCCAGGTGGACGGACGGGTGGCGGTCATCGAAGGCGTGGACCATCTCACCGGTGCCCACATGGCGGCCTGCGACCTGCGGGCCGGCGCGGCCATGGTCATCGCGGCCATGGCGGCCCAGGGGGTCAGCGAGATCGTCAATGTGCACTACATTGAGCGCGGCTATGAGAACATCATCGGCAAGCTCTCCGGCATCGGCGCGGACATCCAGGTGGTGGAGGTGCCCGACCCGGAAGACAGGTCTGTGAGCGCGGCAGGCTGAGGAAAGAACACGGTAAAGGGGCGGCTTTGCCGCCCCTTTCTTGATTGGGGCGGGAGGCAATATCTCCAATCTCCCCACTCCTATCTTTTACAAAGGACGGTGGCGTTATGCTCAGGGTGGCCACACTGGCCAGCGGGTCCTCCGGCAACTGCGCGGTGGTGTCCGACGGGACCATACATATTCTGATCGACGCGGGCATCTCCGCCAAACGCATCGTGGCCGGCCTGGGGGAGCTGGGGATCGGAAAGGACCAGGTGTCCGCCATCCTCATCACCCATGAGCACAGCGACCACATCAGCGGCCTGCCGGTGCTCTGCCGCCAGATGGGCGCGGAGCTGTACGCCACCGAGCCCACCGCCCGGCAGATCTGCTACCGCACGGCGGGGCTGGAGGACCGCTTCCGGGTGTTCGACCCGGGGGAGCGGTTCGCCCTGGGTGGTCTGCTGGTGGGCAGCTTCGCCACCAGCCACGACTGCGCCTGCCCCGTGGGCTACACCGTCACCGACGGGAAACGGCGGCTGGCCCTGTGCACCGACACCGGAATCGCCACCCCCGGGGTGCTGGCCGCCGCCAGACAGGCCGACACTCTCATCGGGGAGTTCAACTACGACCCAGATATGCTGCGCAGCGGCAGCTACCCCGCCTACCTGAAGGAGCGCATCCTCAGCGACCGGGGACACCTGTCCAACGCTGACGGCGGCGCCCTGGCCGCCATCGCCGCGGAGCGGGGCGCCCGGCGGGTGGTGCTGGCCCACCTGTCCAAAGAGAACAACCTGCCCGCCGTGGCCCTGGCCGCCGCCCGCGCGGCCCTGGAGGCCGTGGGCGTCCGGGCGGGCCGGGACACGGATCTCCTGGCCGCCCCCAGGAGCGAGGGCTCCGGCTGGATGGAGGTATAGAGATGCTCAGCGTGACCCTGATCTGCGTGGGTAAGATGAAAGAAAAATTCTACATGGACGCGGCGGCGGAGTATGTCAAGCGCCTGGGGAGCTACTGCAGGCTGGAGCTGGCGGAGCTGCCCGAGCAGCGCCTGCCCCAAAACCCCACCCAGGGGGAGATCACGGCCGCCCTGGAGAAGGAGGGGGAGGCCATCCGGGCCAAAATCCCCGCCAATTCCAGCGTGGTGGCCCTGTGCATTGAGGGGACGGAGTACTCCAGCGAGGAGCTGGCCGGCCTCATCGGCCGCTGGGAGCACAGCGCGGCCAAGCACCTGGTGTTCGTCATCGGCGGTTCCTACGGGCTGCACCCCTCCGTGAAGGCGGAGGCCTGGGTGAAGCTGTCCATGTCCCCCATGACCTTCCCCCACCACCTGGCCCGGGTCATGCTGCTGGAACAGCTCTACCGGGCCTTCAAGATCCGGGAGGGGTCGGGGTACCACAAATGACAATGACACGGGAGGGCCCAATGGGATTTCTGCGATGCGCCGGCCTTGCCGTCGTGTTGGGAGTATCCGGCTTTGTGCTGGGGCGGTGCCTGCCCAAGCGGTGGTTCCGCTATGACGCGCCCCCCTTCCGCAGCTTCGCCTTTGAGCGGGAGGGAAAGATCTACGAAAAACTGAATATCAAAAAGTGGCAGAGCAAAGTGCCCGATATGAGCCGAATCTTCGTCCACCTGATGCCCGCCAAGAAGATCCGGGGGCGGCTGGACGAGGCCACCCTGACGGTCATGCTCCGGGAAACCTGCGTGGCCGAGACCATCCACTGGCTGCTGAGCGCGGCCGGGCTGGGCTGCCTGTGGCTGTGGCCCGGCTGGGGCGGTGCGGCCTTCTATCTGGTCTATGTTCTGCTGGGCAACCTGCCCTTCATCCTCATTCAAAGATACAACCGCCCGCGGCTGGCCGGCTTGCTGCGGCGGATCCAGGAGAGGAAAACTCGGACCATGGAGGACTGACCATGCGTATACTCATTTTGAGCTGCAATACCGGCGAGGGGCACAACTCCTGCGCCAAAGCCATAAAGAGCGCGGCGGAGCGCCGCGGGGCCCAGTGCGACATCGTGGACGCCCTGCGCTTTATCTCCGACGGGACATCCCGGTTCATCTCGGGCTGGCATGTCCGGCTCTACCGATACTTTCCAAAAATCAACGGCGGCGCCTACCGCTACGCCCAGGACCACCCCAAGATCCTGCGGGACCGGGACCGGGCATCCCGGCTGCTCAACGCCAGCCTGCGCCGGCTGCGGAGCTTCATCCGGGAGGGGAACTATGACGCGGTGATCTGCGCCCACCTGTTCCCCGCCAGAATGATGACCGCCATCCAGCGGAAGGAGCCCCTGGCGGTGCGGACCTGCTTCCTGGCCACCGACTACACCGCCAGCCCCGGCTGCGACCAGCTGGATCTGGACCGGTATTTCATCCCCGATGAGGGGGTGGCCGGGGAGTTTCTGAACATGGGCATTCCCCGGGAGAAGCTGGTGCCCAGCGGCATCCCGGTGCGGCGGGAGTTCTACGGCCGCATGGACCGCCGTCAGGCCAAGGCCGCGGCGGGCATCAGCCCGGAGCACCGGCACCTGCTGGTCATGTCGGGCAGCATGGGGGCCGGGAACATCCCCAAAATCGTGGAGGACCTGGCCCGGCGGATGGACGGAAACTGCGAGCTGACGGTGGTGTGCGGCACCAACAAGCGGATGAAGCAGCAGCTGGAGCAGCGCACTGAGCGGCTGGGCAGGACCAACATCCATATCCTGGGCTTCGTGGAGGACATTCCCCTGCTCATGGACAGCGCCGACCTGTACCTGACCAAGCCCGGCGGAATCAGCACCTCGGAGGCCTGGGTCAAGGGGCTGCCCATGGTGCTGGTGGACGCGGTGGCGGGCTGTGAGGAGCCTAACCTGCGCTTCTTCACCGCCATGGGCGGCGCGGCCACGGCGAAAAAGCCGGAGGAGCTGGCCGAGCTGTGCCTGAGCCTGCTGGCCGACCCGGAGCGGACGGGGGCCATGGAGCGGGCCCTGTCAGGCGGCAGAGAGCGGGACGCCGCGGAGATCATCTGCCGGGTGGCGGCAGGAGAAGTGTAACAGCGCAAAACAGGGGGCGGCCCTGCGTGGCCGCCCCCAAAACCGCGGATTTTTCTTGACTTTTCCGCTCCGTTCCTCTATACTGTTTCTTCGTAAAAGGCTTGGAGGGGAAGGAGTACACGCTCCCCCGGGGTACAGAGAGCCGCCGCTTGGTGCAAGGCGGACCCCGCCGGCGTGGAAGGTCGTCCCGGAGCCGTATTTCCGAACAGCAGTAAGAAGTACCGGGTCCTCCCGTTACAGAGGCAATGAGCGTCCCGTTTTCCGGGAAATTCAGGTGGTACCGCGGACATTTTCAGTTCGCCCTGAGCAAAATGCTCGGGGCGGACTTTTTTGTTGCCCCGAAAAGGAGTTGTTTACAATGAGCAAAGAACTGCCCAAGGTGTATGAGCCTCAGGAGGTGGAAGCCCGCATCTATCAGGTGTGGGAGGACAACGGCTGCTTCAAGGGGCGCCGTGACCCGGACAAGAAGCCCTTCACCATCGTCATGCCGCCCCCCAACGTCACCGGCCAGCTCCACATGGGCCACGCCATGGACTGCACCCTGCAGGACATCCTGATCCGCTTCAAGCGGATGCAGGGCTACGCCGCATTGTGGGTGCCCGGCACCGACCACGCCGGCATCGCCACCCAGATCAAGGTGGAGGAGGAGCTGCGCACCAAGGAGGGCCTGACCCG
>JBJEYO010000166.1:0-6643 GCA_051886935.1 Candidatus Enterenecus sp.
CAACCGGATGCTCATCTACCTGAACCTGCCCGAGGGCGGGGAGGAGACCTACGCCTTCATCGACACCATCCGGGAGACGGCGGAGCGGTACTATCCCAAGGGCAGCGTCTATGTGGTGGGCGACTCCACCACGGAGTATGACTTCCAGAAGTCCTTCAGCCGGGACAACATCGTGGTCAGCGTCGTGTCCATCCTGATCGTGCTAACGGTGCTGCTGTTCACCTTCCGGTCGGCGGGTATGCCCATCCTGCTGATCCTGGTCATCCAGGGCAGTATCTGGATCAACTTCACGGTGCCCGCCTTCACCGGTACGCCGTTGTTCTTCATGAGCTATCTGGTGGTCAGCTCCATCCAGATGGGCGCCAACATCGACTACGCCATCGTCATCGCCAGCCGGTACAACGAGCTGAAGCATGAGATGGACCACAGGCAGGCCATCATCGAGACCATGAACTTCGCCTTTCCCACCATCATCACCTCGGGCACCATCCTGGCGGTGGCGGGCACCCTCATCGGCCGGATGACCTCGGACGCCGCCATCGTGGGCATCGGACAGAGCCTGGGCCGGGGGACTATCATCTCCATCGCCCTGGTCATGTTCGTGCTGCCTCAGATCCTGCTGCTGGGCGGTACCATCGTGGATAAGACCTCGTTTACTGTCCGCACCTCGGTGAAAAAGCGGAACGCCAGCGGCCGTGTACGCATTGACGGCCTGGTGCGGGGCGAGATCAACGGCACGGTCAGCGGCACGGTCCACGCCATCGTGGAGGGCGAGGTAAACGTAAACCTGTTCTCGGGAACTGCGGTTGAGGAAGGAGAGGACGAAGGTGAAAGCGAGAAATAAGGCCGCCCGGTGGGCGGCATTCCTCCTGCTCCTGCCCATCCTGCTCCAGACCGTCCTCCCGGCGCTGGCCCAGGCCGGGCCCGGGGCGGAGGAGGAGAAGGAGACCGTCTATCTCCGCACCGCCGGGGACCTGCTGGAGCTGGCGCGCAGCTGCACCCTGGACACCTGGTCCCGGAACCGGACCGTGGTGCTGCTGGAGGACATCTCCCTGGAGGGAGAGGACTTTCTGCCCATACCCACCTTCGGCGGCACCTTCGACGGCGGCGGCCACACCATCAGCGGCCTGTCCATCGGGTCGAGCGTCAGCCCGGCGGGTCTGTTCGGCGTGGTGCAGGAGGGAGCCGTGGTCCGTGACCTGACAGTGACCGGCACCGCCGCCCCCTCCGGCGACGGCGGCACCGTGGGCGGAATCGCGGGAATCAATTACGGCAAGCTGACGGACTGCGCCGTTCAGGGCTATGTGGACGGCAGCAGCATGGTGGGCGGCGTAGTGGGCCTGAACGAGACCAGCGGCCAGCTCATCAACTGCTCCTTCCGGGGCGCGGTGACCGGCGAGCACTATGTGGGCGGCATCGCCGGCTGGAACGCCGGCAGCCTCATTCAGTGCGAAAACAGCGGCAGCATCAACACCACGGTGGTGGATGTGGAGGTGCAGCTCTCCGGCCTGGACCTGCTGCGGCTCAATTCCACGGAGAACGTCCCGGCGGGCACGGACATCGGCGGCATCGCGGGCTTCTCCAGTGGCCTGCTCCAGAGCTGCCGGAACACCGGCGATGTGGGCTATGAGCACATGGGCTACAATGTGGGCGGTATCGTGGGGCGGCAGTCCGGCTATCTGGACGGCTGCGTCAACAGCGGCACCGTCCGGGGCCGGAAGGACGTGGGCGGCATTGCCGGCCAGATGGAGCCCCAGGTCACGCTGAAATACAGCGAGAACGTGCTGTCCAGCCTGTGGGATGAGCTGGATGTGCTGGAGTGCCTGATGGACCGCACCCTGAACGACGCGGAGGACGCCGCCCACGCCATCTCGGGCAGCGTCAGCGACCTGACCGACAGCGTGGGGGCGGCCAAGGACTCCGCCTCCGGCCTGTCCGACGCCATGGTGGGCTGGGCTAACACCAACATCGAGCAGATCAACGACGCCTCCGCCCGGCTGTCCTGGGTCATCACCCGGCTGGAGCCGGTCATGGAGAATGTGACCTCCGCCCTGGAGCTGATGGAGGAGGCGTCGGTTTACCTGGACGCCGCCCTGGACGATGCGGAGGCCGCCGGCGATCTGGGCACCGCGGCGGTGTCCCAGATGCGGCTGGCCATTGAGGACCTGCAGGTGGCCTCCGCCTACGCCCGCAGTACCGGCGGCTATGTGGAGAGCGCCCTGAAGCACCTGAAAAACAGTCTGGGGGACGAGGAGGAGAACAAGACGGCGCTGAAAGAACTGTCCGGCGCGGTCTCCGACCTGGGCGACGCTTTCTCCGAAATCTCCAAGTGCCTGGTGAACATCGGCCAGGCCATGGAGCAGGCCTACGACTGGGTGAAGAACGACCCGGCCTGGATTCAGCTTCGGGAGGGAGTCTCTGAGCTGCGGGCGGCCATGACCGAGATCTCCGCCGCGCTGGAGGAGGTGTCCGCCGCTCTGGACCGCATCGTGGAGCTGGGGGCGTCGGAGGAGAACCTGGCGCTGCTGAACTCCGCGGCAGCGCACCTGTCCGCCGCCGTCACCCATCTGAGCAATGCCTACGATGACTTTTCCGCCGCTCTGGACGCCTATACCGAAGGAGAACTGAGCCAGGCGGAGGAGCTGCTCGTGGCGGGCTTTGAGGATCTGGGCCAGGCCGACCGGGAGATCACCGCCGCCCAGCAGGACATTGACCAGGTCATCAGCAACCTGGTGGAGAACGCCGGGGAGTTTGAGCAGGCGGCGGAGGACCTGCGGGCGGGGCTGAGCCACCTGTACGACGGCCTGGCCGCGGCCAACGCGGCCATGGAGAAGATCAACGACGCCGTGGACCAGCTGGAGGAATCGGAGGTGCCGGAGGAGACCCGGGCCGTTCTGGAGGAGGAGCTGCCCAGGCTCCGCCAGGCCCTGGCGGACGCGGAGGCCGCCGCCTCCCGGATCGGCGCGGCCTTGGAGACCCTGGAGGAGAACTTTGACGAAACTGAGGCGGAGATGGCCAGAAGCGAGCTGCGGAAAGCCGCAGATGAGCTGGACCGCTGCGCCCAGGCGCTGGACCGGTCCGTGGCCCACATGTCCAGCGCGCTGGAGCTGATGGAGCAGGCCGGGGCCTACGGCTCGGCGGCCATGGAGGACCTGGACCGGGCCGGAGAGTGCCTGGGAAAGGCCGTCACCTGTCTGCGGCAGGCGGCGGACCGGGTGACCGGGATCACCGCGGAGCTGGCGGAAAAGCCCGCCATTCAGTTCCAGCCCATTGACAGCAGCCTGACCGAGCAGGGCGACGCCCTGGACAGCGCCATCTCCCAGGTGATCGACCGGGTGGACGCTCTGAACAGCGCCATGACCGCTGCCTCTGAGACCCTGCTGGAGGACCTGCGGGCCATCAACCGGCAGGTGGGCGTCATCATCGACCTGCTGCGCAAGGGCAGCGAGGAGGCGCAGAACGCGGAGGCCTCCGACCACTTTGAGGACATCTCCGACCAGGAGCTGTACGATGACCGCACCTCCGGCCGCATCTCCAGCGCCCGGAACACCGGCACGGTGGAGGGCGACATCAACGTGGCGGGCATCGTGGGCTCCCTGGCCATCGAGTACGACTTCGACCCGGAGGACGACCTGACCGAGACGGGCAGCCGCTCCCTGGATTCCCAGTATCAGACGGTGGCCGTGGTGCTGGACTGCGTCAACGAGGGCCCGGTCATCGCCAAGAAGAACTGCGCCGGCGGCATTGTGGGCCGCATGGATCTGGGCACCGTCTGCGCCGGCGAGAACTACGGCAGTGTGGAGAGCACCGGTGGGGACTATGTGGGCGGCATCGCCGGCTACTCCTGCGCCGCCATCCGCTCCTGCTTTGCCAAATGCACCCTCTCCGGCGACAGCTATGTGGGCGGCATTCTGGGCGCCGGCAGCGAGGACAGTGTGGTCCAGGGCTGCTATTCCATGGTGCAAATCACCGACAGCCGGCAGTATTCCGGCGCCGTCTCCGGCACGGATACGGGCGCCTTCACCGGCAACTGCTTCGTCTCCGATGAACTGGCCGGCCTGGGCCGGGTGAGCTACTCCGGGAAGGCGGAGCCCATCTCCTACTGGGACCTGCTGGCGGTGGAGGGCCTGCCCCGGCCCTTCCAGCACCTGACCCTGCGCTTCACGGCGGAGGACGAGACCCTTCTCACCCTCAACTTCGACTACGACGACAGCCTGGACGAGAGCGTCTACCCCAACATACCCCGGAAAGAGGGGTATTACGCCCGGTGGGAGCGCACAGAGCTGGAGCACCTGCGCTTTGACACGGTGGTGTCCGTGATCTATACCCAGTACATCTCCGCCCTGGAGGACGCCCGCCGCCGGGAGGATGGCCGCCCCGTCTTCTTTGTGGAGGGGCAGTTCCAGGAGGGGGACCAGGCGGACATCACCGCCCAGGCCCTGACGCCCGCCGCCTTCGGGGTGATCCCCGGGGACGGGAGGGAGGCGCTGGAGAGCTATTTTTCCTTCATCGAAAACCGCACCTGGCCCAAGATGACAGTCAGCCGGGAGGTGGTGGAGCAGTGGAGCATTGACATACCCGATGACGGCCAGCCCACCCACCGGATACGCTACCTGCCTCCGGACGGAAGAACGGACCATCTGGTGGTCTATGTGAAGGAGGACGGCGGCTGGGTCAAGGCGGAGCATGAGACAGCGGGCAGCTACCTGGTGTTCACGGTGACAGGAAACCAGGCGGAGATCGCCGTTGTGTCCACCCTGTCGGTGTGGTGGATGTGGCTGCTCGCCCTGATCCTGGTACTCCTGGTGATCCTGGTGATTGTCAAACTGATCCGGAAGCTCCGCCGCTGGAAGGGCGGGCGGCGGCAGGCCGCAGCCGTGGCTGCCGGAGCCCCGGCCCTTCCCGGCCAGACCCCGCCCGGGGAGGAGCAGGAGAAGGAGCATACATAGAGAGGAGGCCCGGATATGGGCAGCAGAATCATCTGCATCGGCAGGCAGTTCGGCAGCGGCGGCCATGAGATAGCTGTCCGCACGGCGGAGCGGCTGGGCATCCGGGCCTATGACCGGGACCTGCTGGAGCTGGCCTGCCGGTACGGCGACCTGCCGGTAGAGGCCCTGGAGTCAGCCGACGAAAAGGCCACCAACCCCTATCTGTACCGCACGCTGCACCAGGGGAACTACCATGTGTCCCGGGGTCTGCCCACCTCGGAGGCCTTCTTTGCGCTGCAGAGCCACGAGATCAGGTGCATCGCCGCCCGTGAAAGCTGCGTATTCGTGGGCCGGTGCGCGGACTATGTGCTGCGGGAGGAGCCGGTGTCCCTGCTCCGGGTGTTCATCTCCGCCCCCTTTGAGCAGCGGGCGGACCGGAAGGCGGAGCTGGAGCGGCTGTCCCTGGGCAGAGCCCGGCAGCTGGTGACCAGAATGGATAAGCAGCGGAAGAAATACTATGAGCACTATACTGGGCAGACCTGGGGCGACCCTGCCTGTTACGACCTGTGCATCGACACGGGGGAGACGGGGATCGACGGCGCGGTGGAGCGGATCATCGCCCGCTGGCCCGGCTGATGGGCATAAAGAACAGAAAGATCCCCCCGCGGAGCCGCGGGGGGATCAATATATCAGGGGGCCGTTTGTGTCCGGCTGGCCGTGCTCTGAGAGAACCGGGCGTTGTCGCAGTTGAGCACCACATACTCCGGATCGCGTCCCAGGAAGATGGTGGTCGCCTCCCCCTTCTCGTTGGGCCCGGTGACGGTGACTGGCTCGCCGCTGTACCGGGCGGCGCACTTCTCCACCCTGCCGCTCCCGGTGTTAAGGGTCAGGGTGCGGCTGGCCAGGCCCGTGCCGTATTCCACCCAGAGGGAGCGGCCGATGACGGATATGCGGAAATAGTCCGGCGCGCCGCCCTCCACCAGGACCCGGTCCCGGTAGGGGGCGGAGGAATCCTCCGGAAAAACGGAATTGGCCGTGTCGGAAAACAGAGCCTGTATTTCCTCCCGCTCCGTCAGCTCGGCCAGAAGCCCGTACTCCCCGGTGGTGATGAAGATGTCGGGGCAGAGGTCGGCGGCCTGGGCGGCGGTGATGGGCTCGGTGGACACCTCATAGCCCCGGATGGGATGGGCGATGAGCCAGATCAGAGCGGCGGCGGCCAGACACAGCAGCACACCCAGAACGATCAGGCCCCGCCGGGCCCGCTTCAGCCTGGCTCCCACCTGGGGCCAAAGGGCCCGCAGAGCCTCCCGGACGGAGGTGTCTGCCTGGGGGGAACGCCCCGGGGACATCTCACCGTGGAGCAGCTCCAGCACGGACAGACCCAGCGCGTCGGCCAGCGGCTCCAGCAGTGACAGGTCGGGAAAGCCCACGCCCCGCTCCCAGCGGGACACGGCCCGGTCGGAGACATGCAGCCGCTCCGCCAGCTGTTTCTGGGTCAGACCCAGCTCTCCGCGGCGTTGGGCGATGAGCTGGCCGGTCATCTTGCTGTCCATGGCGTTTCACCTCTTACTCTTATCTTATCGGAAAACGGCTGGATTTGCAACAAACGCTCCGTGGAGCGGCAAAAAGATCCCCCCGCGGAGCCTTCCGCGGGGGGATCGCAGACTGTCGAAGAACCCCCATTCTCAGCAATTGAGAATGGGGGGCTTTTGCGC
>JBJEYO010000167.1:0-6553 GCA_051886935.1 Candidatus Enterenecus sp.
GGAGATGTTGCACAGGATGGTGGCGTCGCCGGCTTTCACCTCATTCCGCTCCGCGGTCTCCACCGCCTGGCCCTGGAACCAGTCCGTATCGGCCAGGGTGCCGAACACGCCGCTGCCGGTGTTGGACTTCAGCTCACCCAGGGTCACGGAGGTGTCAAAGGTCCCCCGCAGCTGCCCCGGCGCGCCCGTCTCCCCCCGCTGCACGCCGGACACGCTGGCGGGCAGGATGGAGCCGCTCTCCAGGGGCATGAGCAGGGCCGTGTCCACATCGCTGATGCCATGGCCCAGGGCGCCGAAAGCGCCGGTGTCCGGCTCATAGAAGGTCACGGTGCCGATACCCGCCATGGAGTCCCGGATCCAGGCGCCCAGCTTATAGGTGCCGTCCGCCGGGCAGAACACCGCCTGGGCCGTCAGCCGCACCTGTCTGTCGTCCCGGGTGGCCCGGATGCTCATCTGCTCCCCCTCCAGCTCCTGGAGGAGGGCGGTCACCTCCTCAATGGTATCCACCTCGACGGAGTTGATATGGGTGATCACATCGCCCTCCTTCAGCCCGCATTCCTTGGCCGGGTTCACCTTGCCCTGGGCCGTCACCACCTCCGAGGTGCCCACCACCACAACGCCGTCGGAGAAGAGCTTGATACCCACGGCACGGCCCACAGGGATGACCGTGGCCGCGTTGGCCCGGGCCGCCATGGGCCACAGCGCCGTCATCACCACCAGAATCACCGCCGTCAGCCTGGCCGCCGCCACCGCCCAGGCCCACGGCCTTGTCTCCTCGTTCAATCGCGCTCACCGCCTTTCAAAAGATCGCGGTTTTCACCGCAGTTCTTAATATGGCACAGCGGGCGCGGTTTCACCGTGGCAAAGTCAGCCGCCGCTGGCAGGCGAAAAATTCCCCGGTGCCGCGGCGGGCGCTTTTCGGATTTTATCCCGGAGGATTTCCCCTGCCGGGACAAAAATTGAATTGGCTTCCACTTCCAGAATTTGATGATTTTCGTCTACATAGTCTGCCCCTGTTTCCGCATAAACTCTCCTGACGAAATGAGGTGCGGACATGAAAAAATTTTCCGTGAAATTCTGGCTGACCTTTGCCGCCGCCCTGATTCTGGGCGTGGTGCTCCACTTCCTGTTCCAATGGCTCCCCGGTCCGGTGACCGCCCTGGTCTCCCCGGTGACGGAGAGCCTGTGGGAGCACCTGAAGATTCTGTATATCCCCCTGCTGCTGTCCGGGCTGTTCCTGGGTGGCAAGCGGGCGTACACCCCCTGGCTGCTCTCCCTGCTCATCGTCTGTGCCCTGATGCTGGGGGCGGGCTGGCTGTACCACATCACCTTTGAGGGCCGGGCCATGGCCTTTGACCTGATTCTCTACGGCGTGCTCATGCTGGCGGGCTTTCTGCTGCCCCGGGTGCTGTGGCCCCTGTCCGAGTGGCCGGGGGTGGGCAGGGTGTGCGTGGTGCTGACGGCGGTGCTGGCCGTGCTGCTGGTGTGGTTCACCTTCGCCCCGCCGGAGGGGGCTCTGTTTGTGGACCTGTCCGCCGTGCGCACCTTTTATACCATTCCGGTCTGATGACAAAAAAGTCCGCCCACACAGGCGGACTTTTTCATATTCCCGTCAGATCAAAAGCGGGCACGAACCCCTCGCCCACGGCGGACAGCTCCTGCACATAGCCGGGCAGGCCCAGGTTCTCCATATACTCCCTCGCCGCCCGCAGCTCTGAGGGGCGCAGGGGGCGCTTCAGCTCGGGACAGGCGGACAGGTCCCCCATGGGGGTGTACTGGGCCATGAGGGAGAACAGCACCTCCCCGTTGGGAAACTGCTCCGCCACCCAGTCCATCACCCGCTTGGCCTCCGCCGCCCGGCCGGGCAGAATCAGATGCCGGATGATGACCCCGCTTTTCAGCAGGCCGTTCTCAAAGCGGACAGGCCCCCGCTGGCGGTACATCTCCAGAATGGCGCTCTTGGCCGCCTCCGGGTAGTCGGGGGCGGCGGAATACTTTTCCGCCAGTTCGGCGGTCACATATTTCAAATCGGGCAGGTAGACGTCCACCTTGCCCTCCAGGGCCCGCAGGGTGTCCGCCCGCTCGTAGCCGCCGCTGTTCCACACCACCGGCAGGCCCCCGGGCACCGGCCGGGCCAGCACCCGGCACAGCGCATGGGTGAACTGGGTGGGGGTGACCAGCTCGATGTTGTGGGCCCCCTGAGCCGCCAGCTCCCCGAAGATCTCATAGAGGCGCTCCTCCGTCACGGCCTTGCCCACGCCCTCATGGCTGATGGAGCCGTTCTGGCAGAACACACAGCCCAGGGTACAGCCGGAGAAGAACACCGTCCCCGCGCCGTTCGTGCCGGAGATGCAGGGCTCCTCCCACATATGGAGGGCGGCCCTGGCCACCACCGGCAGGGCGGGCATACCGCACCGGCCTCCGCCGTGGCTCTCGTCCCGCACCGCCCCGCACCGGCGGGGGCAGAGAGAACAGATCATCCCTGCTTCACCGGGGCGTCCGGCCCCAGGTTGCCCTCTTTCCAGTGCTTGCGGCACAGGCCGATGTAGCAGTCGTTGGCCCCCAGCACCACCTGCTCGCCCTCTTTCAGTACCACGCCGTTGGCGTCGAACCGGGCGTTGCACAGGGCCTTCTTGCCGCACCAGCAGATGGTCTTGACCTCCTCGATGATGTCCGCCCAGGCCAGCAGGGCCTCGGAGCCGGGGAACAGGTCCCCCTTGAAGTCCGCCCGCAGGCCGTAGCAGATGACGGGCACGCCCATGTCATCCACCACGTCGGTGAGGAAGCTGACCTGCTCCCGGCTGAGGAACTGGGCCTCGTCCACGATGACGCACTGGTAGGCCCGGATCTCCTCCGCCGTCATCTTCTGCAGGTCCTCGAACCAGATGCAGGGGTAGGTCAGGCCAATGCGGGAGTTGACAATGCTCTGCCCCTCCCGCTGGTCGATGAGGGGCTTGACCATCAGGGCCTTCTGGCCCCGCTCCTCGTAGTTGTAGCGCACCATCAGCGCGTTGGCGGACTTGCTGGAGCCCATAACGCCGTAGCGGAAATACAGTTTCGCCATTCCTCAGTTCTCCTCTCTCAATCTTTCTCTCACCAGCCGCGCCATCCCGTCAAATGCGTTGGGGATGGCGTAGCGGTGTTCCCAGTCTCTCCGGTCCGCCCACACCCAGCCCGCGGGGAGAGCCTCCTCCGCCGCCGTGACGATTTGGGCGGTCATGTGCCACTCGATGTGGGTGAAAATGTGTTTCGCGGTGCAGCCGAACTCCCTTTCAGCCGGGACGATCCCCCACTCCCGGGGAAGCTCTGTTCCAAGCTCATTGGGGTACTCCCACAGTCCCGCCAGCAGCCCCTTGTCCGGTCGCTTCCGCAAGGCCACGCACCCCTCCCGGAAGATGAGCCACACGGTGCGCTCCTCCACCCGCCGGGTCTTTTTCGGTGCCTTGACAGGGAGCCGGTCCACCCGGTTTTCCCGCAGGGCGGTACAGAACGCCCCGGCCGGGCAGCGGTCACACAGGGGTGCGCCGTTGGGCAGACACACGGTGGCCCCCAGCTCCATCATGGCCTGGGTAAATTCCCCGGCAGCGTTCAGGGGGAACACCGCCCGCAGCTCCTCCGTCACCCGGGCCTTCATGGCGGGGGTGGTGATGTCCCCATCGTCTCCGGTGACACGGGCGACCACCCGCAGCACGTTGCCGTCCACGGCGGGCGTGGGCTGGCCGAAGGCGATGGAGCAGATGGCCCCGGCGGTGTAGTCCCCCACCCCTTTCAACGCCCGGACGCTGTCATAGTCCGAGGGGAACACGCCGCCGTGCTCGGTCATTATCTGCCGGGCGGCGGCCTGGAGGTTCCTGGCCCGGGAGTAGTAGCCCAGGCCCTGCCACAGCTTCATGAGCCGCTCCTCCGGCAGCGCCGCCAGGGCGGCCACGTCGGGCACCTCGTCCAGAAAGCGGCGGTAGTAGTCCAGCACCGCCGCCACCCGGGTCTGCTGCAGCATGATCTCGGACACCCACACATGGTAGGGGGTGGGGTCGTCCCGCCAAGGCAGGCGGCGGGCGTTGTCCCGGTACCATTCCAGCAGGGGGATGGGGAGTTGTTCCAGTGGGGTCATAGGCTGCCTCCGGCACAGTTTTTGTGCTATGATGATAGCATAGACAAAAAAATTTTTCAATGGCGCAATGAAAACCCTTCCCCTCCCCGTCTAATGGGTGAAAGCGCTTTCAGAAAGGAGGGCGGCCGCTCTTGAACGAACAACAGTATATCGACGCCGCCCAGGCCATCAAGGCCCGGCTGTACCGCACCGCCCTGCTGTACCTGGGCAGCGGCTCCGCCGCCGTGGACGCGGTGGACGAGGCCATCTACAAGGGCTTTCTGTCCTATAAAAAGCTGCGGCAGCCGGACTATTTCAGCACCTGGCTCACCCGCATTCTCATCAACGTGTGCAACGACGAGCTGCGCCGGCGGGGGCGCATGGCCGGCCTGGAGGAGCTGCCGGAGACGGCGGCGGAGCAGTTCGATGCTCTCCCCCTGCGGGAGGCCGTGGAGCGCCTGCCCCGCCAGCTGCGGGCGGTGATCGCCCTGCGGTACTTCTCCGGCTACACCCTGGCGGAGACGGCGGAGATCCTGGGCCTGCCCCCCGGCACGGTCTCCACCCGGCAGCGCAAGGCGCTGGACCTGCTCCGTCTGGAGCTTTCAGAGGAGGAAAACTAATGGATCGCAAAGAAGAATTTGACGCGCTGCGGCAGGAGCTGGAGCGCACCCCGGCGGAGCTGGAGCACTCCGTCACCCGGGCCAGAGCCCGGGCCAAGCACCACAGGCGGCTCCGCTGGGCCGGCATCCCCCTGGCCGGGGCGGCCGCCCTGTTCCTGGCCTTCACCCTGATGGTCAACGTCAGCACCTCCTTCGCCGCGGCGGTGGCCGAGGTGCCCGCCCTGGGCCCCCTGTCCGCCGCCCTGCGCTGGCGGGGCAGCGTCAGGACCGCGGCGGAGCACGGCTACGTCCAGGCCGTGGGTGAGAGCCAGACCGTCAACGGCATCACCATGACCCTGGACTACCTGATCGCCGACCAGAAAAAGGTGAGCATCGGCTACACCGCCAGCTGCGACCAGCCCGGCCGCACCGTGAAGTGCGTGGGTCTGGGCGGCGGACTGGAGGACCAGTCCGGCTGGATCGCCGCCTTTGACGTGATCTCCACCGGCCAGGGCCAGTCCCTCATCGTGGTGGAGTTTCAGGACCGGCTGCTGGCCGACCTCTCCCCCCTGACCATCACCCTGGCCGCCGTCCCCGATGGGACCTCCGCTATGGACTGCCAGGACCGGGCCCAATTCACCTTTGAGGTGGAGGCCGTCCTGACCGGGCCCCAGCAGCTGACCATCGGCCAGTGGGTGGAGCTGGAGGGCAGCCGCCTGTGGCTGGACCGGGTGGACATCTACCCCACCAGCGCCCAGCTCTATGTCACCGATGACGAGGACAATGACGCCTGGTTCAACGGCCTGGAGTTCCACCTGGAGGACGGCGAGGGCAACTGCTACGGCCCCGAGGGCAGTATGCTGGGCGAGATCGTCAACGAAGGGGACAACAACTATGTCCTCTGGTTCGCCACCCCCTGGTTCGCCCCCGACAGCCAGCTCACCCTCCACATCACCGGCTCCTCCTGGTCCGCCAAAGGGGATGAGGACTCCAACGCCGTGGTGGTGGATCTGGTCAGCGGCACCGCCTCCGGTCTGCCCGACAAGCTGACCTATGTGGGCGCGGAGCAGGTGGTCACGGGCACCGCCGAGGACGGCAGCGACCAGTACAGCACCCGGCTGACCTTCCGGGCCGAGGGTCTGCCCGCCCAGATGTCCGAGCAATCCCCCCTGCCCTACCTGTTCCAGCATCTCTATGTGGACGCCGACGGCGAGGGCCACCCCATCACCACCATGGGCTACGGCCTGCGGCAGAGCGACGGCAGCTACCCCATCCTGGTCTATGTGGACTGCGCCTACAAGGGGGACACCCTCACCCTCTACCTGCAGCAGACCGACTGGAACTACGACATCGAACCCCTGGTCATCCCCATCCGCTGACCAAAGCAGGCAAGGGGCTGTCTCACAAAAAGTGAGGCAGCCCCGTATTTTTTGCCAGTCCACAAAAAAACTGCCGCAGAACCATCTGTCTGCGGCAGTTTTATGACGCGTTTCCTTACTTCAGGGCGCTGTCATCATAGTCGTCATACTCGGAGGGAACGAAGCAGCAATACTGCTCCTTCTTGGCCTTCACCTTGCCGACCACGGCGTAAAACGCATCCACGATGCTGTCCCAGTAGTTGACCACCAGGCAGGCCACAGCGCCGACAGCGGCCAGCACCGCGGCGGTTTTCAGAATCCAGCGAGCAGCTTTCATTTGACTACCTCCTTATTCCAGGTGATTGTATTCTACACGATAACAGGGGAAAAAACAATGGGAAACGAAAAAAATTTACAATCTGCCGCCCTCCTGTCTCCGATCGCTCCTGGAAAATGTAGGTTTGTCAATGATGTGTTACACAGAAGCGAACTGAGATAAGGCCTGC
>JBJEYO010000168.1:0-6504 GCA_051886935.1 Candidatus Enterenecus sp.
TGCTCGCGGTACAATTCAACCACCGCTTCGGCCGCCCCACTGGAGCAGCGCTCCAGTGGGGCCCCATCATATTGAATTGCGCGGCGGAAATGAATTCCGCCTTGCGCCAAGATCCCGCCTGAAATGGCGGGACCTTGTACGGCCAAAGGCCGTCCCATCTGCGATGGGTCCCTTCCGCACCCTTAAAAAATCCGGGTCTCGGCGTGCTCGCGGTACAATTCAACCACCGCTTCGGCCACTTTAGTGCCGGAGTGGCGGGCGTATTCCGACTGCTGGTCCACCAGGGGCCGCAGCACCACCTGGGCGCCCAGGGCCTCCACCGCCCCGGCATCCACCCTCATGGGCTCCGCGTCCTCCCGGGAGTAGCGCTCCAGCAGGCGGCGGCTGACGGACTCGGAGTTGCACAGGCACAGGTCCACCAGACCCGGCCCGCCGTGCTTCAGCAGGGCGGCCAGATGCTCCGAGGCGGTCATGCCCTCGGTCTCGCCGTCCTGGGTCATGATGTTGCACACATAGATCTTCAGCGCCCGGCTGTTGCGGATGGCGTCGGAGATGCCGTCCACCAGCAGGTTGGGGATGACGCTGGTATACAGGCTCCCCGGCCCCAGCAGCACCACATCCGCCTGACGGATGGCCTCCAGGGCCGCGGGCAGGGCGGGCGGATGCTCGGGCACCAGCCGCACCTCACGGACACGGCAGTTCTGGGCCTTCTTGAAGGCGAAAATGCGGGACTCCCCCCGCACGCTGGTTCCGTTGGCGAAGGTGGCCTCCAGGGCCACATTGGCGTTGGTCACGGGCAGGATGCGCCCGGTGATGGCCAGGACCTTGCTCATCCGGGCCACCGCCTGGTCAAAGGAGTCCGAGATGCCGTCCAGGGCCGCCAGCAGCAGGTTGCCGAAGGCCTGCCCCGCCAGCCGCCCCTCCGGGAAGCGGTAGGACAGCAACTGCTGCATCAGCGACTCGGTGTCGGCCAGGGCCTCCATGCAGTTGCGGATGTCCCCCGGCGGGAGCATGTGCAGGTCCTCCCGCAGCATCCCCGAGCCGCCGCCGTCATCCGCCACGGTGACGATGGCAGTCAGATCATCGGTATAGAGCTTCAGCCCCCGCAGAATGGCGGACAGGCCGTTGCCGCCGCCCAGGGCTACGATGGCCGGGCCTTTACGCAGTCCGTCTGTCATGGTCAGGCCCTCGTCATATCCCGGTGGTTCTCGCCGGCCTCATAGCCCAGCTCCCGGATGTACTCCGCCAGGGCGTGGGTGATGGCCACCGAGCGGTGGCGGCCGCCGGTGCAGCCCACCGCGATGACCAGGGCGCTCTTGCCCTCCTCCACGAAGTTGGGCAGCAGGAAGGCGATCATGCTCTTCAGATGCTCCATAAAGTCCCTGGTCTGCTGGTAGGAGAACACATAGTCCCGCACTCCGGCGTCCAGGCCGGTCTGGGCCCGCAGCTCCTCAATGTAGAAGGGGTTGGGCAGGAATCGCACATCGAACACCAGGTCGGCCTCCATGGGGACGCCGTACTTGAAGCCGAAGGAAGTCACGGAGATGCTCATCTCGTTGCGCCGCTTTCCGCTGGGCACCACCAGCTCCAGCACCTGGTCCCGCAGCTTTTTGGCGGGCAGGGCCGAGGTCTTGATGATGTAGTCCGCCCGCTCCCGCACCGGCTCCATGGCCTCGCGCTCCTGCTCCACCGCGTCGGTCAGGCTGCCCCCCTCGCTCATCAGGGGGTGGCTGCGGCGGGTCTCCTTGTAGCGTTTGATGATGGTCTCGTCGTCCGCCTCCACAAACAGGATCTTGTAGCTGAACTTCATCTCCCGCAGGACGTCCAGCGCCTCAAACAGGGCGTCAAAGGTCTTGCCGCCCCGGATGTCGCACACCATGGCCACATGCTCATAGGTGCCGGTGCCGGCCAGGCACATCTCGGCGAACTTGGGGATGAGTACCGGGGGCAGATTGTCCACGCAGAAGAAGCCGCTGTCCTCCAGAATGGACATGACGGTGGACTTGCCCGCGCCGGACAGGCCCGATACAATGAGAAATTCCATAACTGCTCCCTCTCTCTCAGCGCAAATACTTCACTTCCGGCTCCAGCTCCACGCCGGTCTCCCGGAACACCCGGTCACGGACCTGGTCCATCAGCGTCAGAATGTCATGGCAGGTGGCCCCGCCGGTGTTGATGATAAACCCGGCGTGCTTCTCCGACACCCGGGCTCCGCCCACGGTCAGGCCCTTCAGCCCACAGCCGTCAATGAGGGCGGCGGCGAAGTGGCCCTCCGGCCGCTTGAAGGTGCTGCCGGCGCTGGGGTACTCCAGGGGCTGCTTCTCCTTCCGCCGGGCCATGAGCTCCGCCATTCTGGCCCGGATGGTCTCCGGGTCGCCAGGGCGCAGCTCCAGCCGGGCGGAGAGCACCAGCCGCCGCCCGTCGGAGAACAGGGAGTGCCGGTAGCCGAAGTCGCACTGCTCCGCCGTCAGCTCCTCCACCACTCCGCACTCATTGAGGGCCCGCACCGAGGCCACCACCTGGCGCATCTCACCGTCGTAGGCCCCGGCGTCCATGGTCACGGCGCCGCCCAGGCTGCCGGGGATACCGTGGGCGAACTCCAGACCGGTGAGCCCGTGGTCCGCCGCTGCCGTGGCCGCCTGGGCCAGCGGCGCCCCCGCCCAGACGGTGAGGGCTTTTCCCTCCACCCGGCACTGGTTCATCTGGGGCGCGGTCTTGACCACAAAGGCGTCCAGGCCGCCGTCGTCCACCAGCAGATTGGACCCGGCCCCCACCCACAGGGGCTGTACGCCCTCCTCCCGGGCCAGGGCCACGGCGGTGAGCAGCTCCTCCTCCGCCCCGGGCAGGGCCATCAGCGCCGCCGGGCCGCCCACCCGGAAGGTGGTGTGCCGGCTCATGGGCTCCTCCCGGCGCAGCTCCAGCCCGGGCGCTTCCCGCCGCAGGCGCTCGTACAGACGGTCAAAATTTTTCATAATCCATCCTCCGGGCTCCCGCCCCTGATCATAGTGATACTTTTATAGTATACCATATCCCGCCGAAAAAGAGAATACAGCCGGGGGCAAAATTTGAGGGCCGCCGCGGAGCATCCGCGGCGGCCCTCCGCCTGTCAGGTGCAGGCGCAGCAGTTTTTGGCGTCCTGATAGTCCTCAGGCTGCTTGGTGGTGTTGGGCGGGAAGAACTCCTCCATGGGGAACTGGACCCGGCGGAAGGCCGCGCAGGGGTCCTCCTCCTTGCCGCCGGCGCACTCCTTCTCGGGCACGCAGTAGTCGTAGGCGGGGATGAGCAGCTGGCTGTCCCGCTCCAGGCGGATGATGGAGAACTGCCCCAGGGTGACGAACACCTTACGGCCCTCGCCGCCCATGTTCAGCCGCTCAGAGAAGCAGTTGGAGATGCCGGCGGGCACATCCGAGGCGTCGCCCTCGCCGCCGGAGCAGCCGCAGTCGCAGCTGTCGGTCAGCTTGATGCCCAGAATCAGCGGGTCCACCGCCTCCACCACCGCCACGGGCAGGTTGCTGGAGGGCAGGTGCTGGGCGTCCAGGTCGCAGTCGGACATGGTGGAGGAGAACACCTTGGCGGAGCCCTCGCTGCCGAACAGGATGACCCGCTTCTCAAACACGGCCAGCCCGCTGATGGGCACCGGGCGGGCGGCGCCCACAAAGGCGTCGGCGGTCACCCGGTAGAAATAGCGGACGTCCACGGTGTAAAACCCCCGGTTGAAGCCCACAGGCTCCACATCAATGTAGGCATAGAGCAGCTCAGCTCTGCCGGCCTTCAGACTGATGGCACGGTCGATGACGGCCTGAGAGCCCGCGGTGGGGTAAAGCCGCAGGTCCTCCACGCAGTCCTTGTCACGGCAGCTGTCGAAGATCTTTCTCGTGTGAATGCAGACGGCCTCGCGGATGCCGGCGGCATCGCTGACGGGGCCAGACTCGATCATATCAGCCATATTCGTACCTCCCGATGGTTGATGGGGAATGGAAAAGGTTCCTTTTCCTTCATCCCCATTGTATGAGGCTCCCCGGGAATGGTGCAGAAACGGCGGCCCCCGGAGGGGCCGCCGCGGATAATTCTATGCGATCACTTGCGGAAAATGTTCTCGTGGCGCTTGGGGCCGGTGGAGACGATGGTGATGGGCACTCCGATTTTGGACTCCAGGAACTCCACATAGGCCCGGGCGTTGGCGGGCAGCGCGTCATAGTCGGTGACGCCCCGCACATCGCTCTTCCAGCCGGGCAGGGTCTCGAACACCGGCTTGGCCCGCAGCAGCCTGGGAGTGGTGGGGAACTTGTCCGTGACCTCGCCGTCGATCTCGTAGCCCACGCACACCTTGATCTCGTCCAGGTAGCCCAGCACGTCCAGGCAGGTCAGGGCCACCTGAGTGGCGCCCTGGACCATGCAGCCGTACTTGGTGGCCACGGCGTCGAACCAGCCCACACGGCGGGGACGGCCGGTGGTGGCGCCGAACTCGCCCTTGTCGCCGCCCCGGCGGCGCAGCTCATCGCCCTCCGGGCCGGTCAGCTCACTGACGAAGGGCTCGGTGTTGGAGCCCACGCTGGAGGAATAGGCCTTGGTGACGCAGATCACGTCCTCAATGGCGGTGGGAGGCACGGCGGCGCCCACGCAGCCGAAGCCCGCCAGGGTATGAGAAGAGGTGGTCATGGGGAAAATACCCAGGTCGGGGTCCTTCATGGAGCCCAGCTGGCCCTCCAGCAGGATGGTCTTGCCCGCCTGCAGCGCCTCATGGACAAAGCCCACCGCGTCCCCCACATAGGGGCGGATCAGCTCCCGCTGCTCCAGCAGCTGGTCATACAGCTCGTCCACGCTCAGGGCGGGCTTGTGGTAGAGGTGCTCAAAGAGGACGTTCTTCACGTCCACGGCCCGCTCCAGGCGCTCGCGCAGGCGGTTCTCGTCGTACAGGTCGCAGACCTGGATGCCGGTCTTGGCATATTTGTCGGAATAGAAGGGGGCGATGCCGCTCTTGGTGGAGCCGAAGGCCTTGCCGCCCAGTCGCTCCTCCTCATAGGCATCCTGGAGCACATGGTAGGGCATGAGAATCTGCGCCCGCTCGGAGACGATCAGGTTGGGGGCGGGCACGCCCTGGTCGGTGACGCTCTTCAGCTCGGCGGTCAGCTTGAAAATGTCCACCGCCACGCCGTTGCCGATGATGTTGGTCACATGGGGATAGAAGCTGCCGGAAGGCAGGGTGTGCAGGGAGAAACGGCCGTAATCGTTGATGATGGTGTGGCCGGCGTTGGCGCCGCCCTGGAACCGGATGACCACATCACAGGTCTCCGCCAGCAGGTCGGTGATCTTGCCCTTTCCCTCGTCGCCCCAGTTGGCGCCTACGATCGCTTTTACCATTTTGAATACCTCCGCGCCCCGGGATTCGCAACCGCAAAGCGGATTTGCCTTTTTCGGAGCGCTGAACCGCCGTGTCAGGCACAGCATTTTTATTATAATCAAATTTCTGCCTCTTCGCAAGCCTTTTCCCAAAATACCGCCGGAACTTTTCCCAATCGAACATTTACTTTTTGACGATAATGTGTTACTCTTATAAAGTCATCGCCCTATTTTATGATCAGGAGGAAGTCCCCATGCAAAAGAATGACCAGAACGACCTGCTGTACGAGGCCATCCTCTCCCTGAAGACCAAGGAGGAGTGCCGCGCCTTCTTTCAGGACCTGTGTACCGTCAATGAGCTGAAGGCCATGAGCCAGCGCATTGAGGTGGCCCGCCTGCTGGACCAGGGCCTCATCTACAACGAGATTCTGGAGCGCACCGGCACCTCCAGCGCCACCATCAGCCGCATCAACCGCGCCCTGCAGTACGGCGCCGACGGCTACAAGCTCGTGCTGGAGCGGCTGAAGAAATGACGGACTCCTACACCATTCTGGCCGAGTACTACGATCGGCTGACCACCGATGTGCCCTATCTGCGGTGGGCGGACTACATCGGCCGGCACTTTGACCGCTGCGGGGCCTCCATCCGCTCCGTGGCCGAGCTGGGCTGCGGCACCGGCTCCCTGGCCGCCATTCTGGCCCGGCGGGGCTATCAGGTCACCGGGGTGGACCTCTCCCCCGACATGCTGTCCGTGGCCGCGGAGAAGTGCGAGGGGCTGGATGTACAGCTGGTGTGCCAGGACATGTCCCGGCTGACCCTGCCCAGCGAGACCGACGCGGTGATCTGCTGCCTGGACAGCCTGAACTACCTGACCCGGCCCGCCCTGGTGCGGCGCACCTTCCAGCGGGTCCTGCGGGCGCTGAAGCCCGGCGGGCTGTTCCTGTTCGACGTCAAGACCCCTCTGGCTCTGGAGGGGGCTGACGGCCAGATCTATCTGGACGAGAACGAGGAGCTGTTCTGCGTGTGGCGGGGCGAGTATTTCCCTAAGCGCCGCATCTGCGGCTACGGCATCGACCTGTTCGCCCTTCAGGAGGACGGCAGCTGGCTCCGGGACGGCGAATATCACGAGGAGTACGCCTACACCATGGAGGAGTTGGCCGCCTG
>JBJEYO010000169.1:0-6429 GCA_051886935.1 Candidatus Enterenecus sp.
TCTTAACATGGGCGTGGAGGGCGCTTCCCTGGCCAACACCATCTCCCAATGCGTCACTTTTTTGATCCTCATGTGGTTCTACCTCAGCGGGCGCTCCATCATCAAGGTCAAGCCCCGGTATTTCAAGCTCTCGGGCCGCTTCCTGTGGTCGGTCACCGCCATCGGCATCCCCACGGCGGTCATCCAGATCTGCCTGGCTCTGGCCACTTCCCTGACCAACATCGCCGCCAAGCCCCTGCCCGATTCCGACCTTATCATCGCGGCCTACGGCGTGGTGCAGCGGCTGATCCTCATCGGCTGCTATGTGATCATGGGCTTCATGCAGGGCTATCAGCCCGTGGCCTCCTACGCCTTCGGCGCCAAAAACGAGGAGCGGTTCCACGACTCCGTGCGCTTCGCCCTGAAGGGCGCGCTGCTGCTGACCGTCCTTGTGGAGGCCGTCTATATCCTGCTGTCCCAGCCGCTTATTCTGCTGTTCAACCGCAATCCGCTGGTGGTGGACTTCGGGCGGAAGCTGCTGATCTCCCAGGTGGCCCTCTACCCGGCCTTCGGCCTGTGCTACATGATGACCATCACCTTCCAGACCATTGGGTCGTCCAAAATGGGCCTGTTCCTCTCCGTCATCCGCCAGGGGCTGTTCTATGTGCCCGCCATTCTCATTCTGCCCGGGCTTCTGGGCTTTACCGGCATTTGCCTTTCCCAGCCCGCCGCCGATGTTCTGACCATTCTGGTCTGTCTGCTCCTCATCCGGCCCATGAAGCGCATGGCCTCGGAAAACATGGCGTCCTCCGTCTCCTGAATCGCTCCCGGGAGACATAAACAAGCCGGGGACGGCGCGGTTTTCATCCGCGCCGTCCCCGGCCCAAATTTATTCATTTTGCGGACCCGCTCAGGCGGGTCTTTTTATCATGCCGCGCAGGCTTCAATGTCCTCACCCCGGTCCTGCTCCCGGGTCATGATGAGGGCGCTGCCGGTGGCGGCCAGCATGAAGATGCACACCGCCGGCGCCCCGATCACATGGCCCACCACCATGGAGGTGGCAAAGGCCATCAGGGCGGCGTACAGGCAGGAGCAGTACTTCAGGGAGGACAGCCGCTTCAGCGGATGCCGGAAGAACCGCACGATCAGATAGACGACGGCCGCCACGTAGGGCACCAGGTACAGCACCACTCCCAGGATGCCCTGGCGGATCAGGATGCTCAGACCGTCCAGCTCAATGAGGCGGGCGGTCTCACGGCCGTAGGCCTGGCAGTTGGCGTAGCCGATGCCCAGCAGCTTGACGGCGATTCCGCCGTCGATATAGGCCTGCACCGCCGGGGAGGACACCATCAGGCGCCGGCTGAGGACGGCGTCCACCTTGCCCACCAGGGCGTTGCTGGCGATGAGATCCCGCAGCCAGGTGCCCTCGCTGGAGCTGTTCAGGCCGGTCTTGAACTCGTCGTCCACGCTGGTATCAGGCGCGGACCACTCCTCCAGAATGGAGTCGGAGGGCCGGTCGATCATCTCCAGATAGACCTTGTCCATATAGCCGTTCAGGGGGGAGGTGGGGAATAGGGCCAGCATGGCGGCCACCACCACGCCCATGACCAGGGCCGCGGCCACATTGGCCCGGCTGCGCTCCCGGAAGGCCCGCACCAGGCACCACACAAAGGCGGCCAGGGCGTAGACCAGCACCGCGGCGAAGATGATCTTGGTGCCGATATAGTTGGCAGCGAACACGATGGACCCCAGGCACAGGGCGATGAGCGCACCCTTCCACCAGGTCTTTTTCGTGACGGCGGGCAGCTGCTTCAGGCAGTACCAGATGGCGATGGGGGTGGCCACGGCGATGATGCAGCCCACCTCGTTGGCGGCGTAGAACCAGCCCTTGTAGCCGTAGCCGGAGCGGTAGGAGATCTGGCTGGTGCCCGTCAGGTAGGCTGCCAGAATGACCCCGGCGTACAGCCCCGCGGCCCAGGCCACGGAGCGGGCGGAGATGCGGTACCCGTACTCCCGGTAGATGGCCAGCAGGAACAGGGCGGCAAATGGGAAAAACAGGACCTTCACCAGCTCCTTCACGTTGGCCACACACAGGGAGAAACCCCCCAGGCGGAGCATCTGGAGCATGAACAGGGCCAGATAGGCAATGAGGGCGCCCAGGTAGATCAAAGCCCACTTTTTCCCCTCGAAGCGGCTGACGAACACCACATAGAGGAAGGCGAAGGCCATAAACAGGGTGCGCACCGCCACGCCCACGCTGAGGGCGGAGCCGGCGTTGGCGCTGGGCGTGGTGAGCACGTCCAGCAGGGGCTGGATCAGGATATAAATGCCCAGAATCAGGGGCAGCCGGCTGCGAAAAAACTGCCGGGCTTTTTCAGAACCGTTCATGGGGGAAACCACCTTTTCTCTTTCTTCTCTCTCGGACCGTCCGTCCGGGGACCAAAGGGCTCTCTCCCCCGTCAGTCCTTGTGGATGTGGACATGGTTGTTGATGTGGTTGGCGCAGTAGCAGTAATACCCGTCGCACTTGGAGCAGTAGCGGAACTCCATATCCGGGTCGTCCAGGTCGGTGATGCCGCACACGGCGCACTTGTGCCGCCAGGTCTGGGTCTGCTGGGCCTTCTGCGCCTTCTGCTGGGCCTTTTTGAAGCTGATGACCTGGGGGTCCGTCCTTCGCCGGACGGTGCCCAGGCGCATCTGCCAGAAGGGCCAGGTGAAGACAAAGTAGTTCACAAAGCTGGCCAGGGGCGCCAGGGCCAGCATCCAGAAGCCGGCCTGGATATACTGCACCATGTTCACGATGACCAGCACCACATCAAGAAGGGCCATCCACTTCATCTTCACCGGCACCACAAAGAACAGCAGCACCTGCATCTCCCCGAACATGGTGGCCAGCACCAGGAAGATGGACAGGTTCAGGTAGTAGGACAGGTCGATGGGCGAATAGTAGTGGGTCTGGGAGGTCTGGAGCCACCCGATGAGCATGCCCATCACCGCGGACAGCAGAGCGCCGCCGAAATAGAACAGGTTGAATTTGGCAGTGCCCCACTGGCGCTCCAGCATGGTTGCGATCCAGTAGTAGAAATAGCAGCCCAGCAGCAGGTAGAACACATTCTGGCTGCTTGGCACCACGATCCAGGTGACCAGCCGCCACAGCTGCAGCTTATTGTAGATCAGATAGGGCACGAACTCCAGATACTGCACAAACACGCCGCTGCCCACGGGCGCCCGGTACATCAGGCAGAGGATCAGGTCGATCACATAGACCGCGATCTGGGCAAAGACGATGACCTTCATCAGATTGGGGATACCGAACCGGGGGTGCTTGGCGCAGAACCGGTCAATGCGGCCATAGCCGTTGTTGTACTGCATTGAGGGCAGGCCTCCTGTCAATGATAATCGGAATCATATTACCGCATTTTCAGCGGGAAGTTATCAACAAAGTGTAAATATCACCCGCGGTAAAGCTCCACCAGGCGACCCAGAATGTCCACCACGCTGTCCATGTCCTCGGCGGCCACGCACTCCAGGGGGCCGTGGAAATTATAACCGCCGGTGCCCAGGTTGGGGCAGGGCAGCCCCATGTAGGACAGGCGGGCGCCGTCGGTGCCGCCCCGGATGGGCTCCACCGTGGGGGTGACCCCGGCCAGCTCCGCCGCCTTTTTGGCGTTGTCGATGAGGTGCATGCAGCCCTCCAGCTTCTCCCGCATGTTGTAGTAGCTGTCCCTCATGGTCAGCTCCACCCGGGCGGTGGGGTGGGCGGCCCGGACCCGGGCGCAGGCCGACTCCATCAGAGCTTTCTTGGCCTCAAACTTCTCCCGGTCGTGATCCCGGATGATATACTCCATGCAGGCAAAGGCGGTGGTGCCCTCCAGCCGGTCCAGGTGGAAGAAGCCCTCGTAGCCCTCGGTGCGGGCGGGGATGGCGTCGGGGGGCAGCAGGGAGTTGATCTCCTGGGCGATGAGCAGAGCGTTCTCCATGATGTCCTTGGCGGAGCCGGGGTGGACGGACACACCGGTGATGTCTACTCTGGCCCCGGCGGCGTTGAAGTTCTCAAACTCGATGGACCCGGCGGCGCCGCCGTCCACGGTGTAGGCGTATTTCGCCCCGAAGGCGGCCACATCGAAGTGGTCGGGGCCCTCGCCGATCTCCTCGTCTGGGGTGAAGGCAATGCACAGCTTCCCGTGGGGGGTGCCCTCCGCCAGCAGCCGCTCACACAATGTCACGATCTCGGCCACGCCCGCCTTGTCGTCCGCTCCCAGCAGGGTGGAGCCATCGGCGGTGATGAGGGTCTTGCCCTTCAAGTCCTTCAGGAAGGGGAAGTCGGCGGTCTTGATGACCCGGCCCTCCTTGGGCAGGACCACGTCTCCGCCGTCATAGTTCTCGTGGAGGATGGGGTTCACGCCCTCCCCGGAAAAGGCGGGGGCGGTGTCCATATGAGCCAGGAGGCCCAGGGCGGGGGCGTCCTCACAGCCGGGGGTGGCGGGCAGGTACCCGGTGACGATGCACCACCGCTCGTCCAGCTTCACGTCGGACAGGCCCAGCTCCCTCAGCTCCCGCTCCAGCTCCCGGGCCAGGTCCCACTGCCAGGGGGTGGAGGGGGTCACGCCGGTGCCGTCGGCGGACTGGGTGTGAATTCTGGCGTACTTCAGGAATCTCTCATAAGCTCGCATAGGTCTTATCTCCTTTACAAAATGATGGGGCTGGTGCTCCACTCCGCGCCGCAGGGGGCCGCCTTCTCCCGGCACAGAGCGTAGAAGTCGGTGCAGCGGGCCTCCAGCTCCAGCAGAGGAATATCCTTGCCGTGGGTGGGCTTGGTGATGATGGGCAGGGCCGCCCGCTCCTTCATCTCCCGCAGGACCTCCCGGCCCCGCCCGTTGAAGCCCAGCACCCGCAGATAGGGCGGATGCTCCGGCCGGTCGCTCTCCCGCAGGCCCAGGGCGGCCCACAGCACCATGCGGCGGATGCGGGCGTGGGCGTAACGCTTGGTCTTGGCCAGGTCATAAAGCTCGTCCAGGGTCACTGCCTGACGGGCCGCGTCATAAAGCCGGACCGCCAGGCCCTCGCCGCTGTCGGGCAGGGCCTCGAAGTCGCTGATGGTCATGGCGCGCAGCCGGGCCAGCACCGCCCGCTCCGCGAAGCGCAGGCTGGCGGGGTTGTCCGCCGGCAGCCGGCCCGCCAGCATCTCCCCCCGGATATGGGAGGCGGAGGGGTACTCCCCGTGGTCTCCCCCGTCGTGGCCCGCCCCCACACGGGGGACGGTCACGGGCTGTATGCCGCTGTTCAGTGCATTCAGCGCCCGGATATACTCCACGCCCAGGTTGTTGTTGGGCCGGGACAGCAGGCTTGCCGCCTCCTCCCCCAACAGCTCGGTCACCGCCGCCTGGCGGCACACGGCGAAGGGCAGTCCCTGATCCAGAAACCGCCGCAGCTCCGCCCGGTAGTCCGGGCTGTCCAGGCAGGCGGCCACCCGCCGGAGCCGGTCCGCGCCGCCGCACTCGCTGCCGAAGGACAGGAAGTCCGTCACCCCGGCGGCGGCCAACAGCTCCACCGCCCCCCGGGCAAACCGCTCCGCCGAGGAGACGGCCCACACCGTGGGCAGCTCCAGCACCAGGTCGGCGCCCCCCTCCAGGGCGGCCCGGGCCCGGGTCCACTTGTCCGCGATGGCGCAGTCGCCCCGCTGGACAAAGCTGCCGCTCATGACCGCTATGACGGCGCACTCGCCCACGACGCGGCGGGTCTCAGCGATATGGTAGGCGTGGCCGGCGTGGAAGGGATTGTACTCCGCCACGATGCCCACCGTTCTCAATTTGCCCGCCTCCTTCAAAAAATTTCCGCAAAAGTCGAAAAACTCTTGTCCTTTTCCTCTGAAAGGTTTAGAATAGTAAGGTACAGCTCGGAGCAGGCTCACGCCTGTCTCAACTATTTTATACAAATCGGCCAAAGAAGTAAATACCAATTTATTTAAGGAGTGTCAGTCATGAAAGTTCTCGTCATCAACGCCGGCAGCTCTTCCCTGAAGTACCAGCTGCTGGACACCGACAACCAGGAGGTCCTGGCCAAGGGCCTGTGCGAGCGCATCGGCATCGACGGCAAGTTCACCTATAAGCCCCAGATCGAGGGCAAGGAGAAGCTGGACGCGGTGGATGTGGCCATGCCCACCCATTCCGAGGCCATCCAGGCCGTGCTGGACGCTCTGGTGGACCCCGCCAACGGCGTCATCGGTTCCATGAAGGAGATCGACGCGGTGGGTCACCGGGTGGTCCACGGCGGCGAGGCGTTCAACCAGTCCGTACTCATCACCGACGAGGTCATGAAGGCCATCGAGGAGTGCATCCCCCTGGCTCCTCTGCACAACCCCGCCAACATCACCGGCATCAAGGCCTGCCAGGCCTGCATGCCCGGCGTGCCCATGGTGGCTGTGTTCGACACCGCCTTCCATCAGACCATG
>JBJEYO010000170.1:0-6306 GCA_051886935.1 Candidatus Enterenecus sp.
CCTGCGGCGGCGGGTTCAAGTCCGAGTGGTACGAGTGCGAGACCTGCGGCTGCCCTGTGGATGAAAACGGCGAACCTGTGGAGGGGTATGAGCCCGAATGCGGCCACACCCCCGGCGGGGAAAAGCACGAGCCCGACTATGTGCCCTGCCAGGGCGGGTTCAAGTCCGAGTGGTACGAGTGTGAGACCTGCGGCAATCCCGTGGATGAGAACGGCGAGCCCGTGGAAGGCTTCCCGGGGGATGGCCAGCATACCGTTGTGAGAGTACCGGGGAGTGCGCCCGGCTGCACGGTGGGCGGCCTGACCGAGGGCGCATACTGCTCCGCCTGCGGTGAGATCCTGACGGAGCAGAGAGCGACCTCCGCCGTTGGCCACAGCTTCTCCGAGTGGACCACCGTGAAGGAGCCTACCGTCACGGAGGAGGGCGTGGAGGAGCGCACCTGCGCCAGATGCGGGGAGACGGAGAGCCGCCCCATCCCCAAGCTCAGCGTCTCCTTCACCGATGTCAGGGACACCGAGTGGTACGCCCCCTATGTGTACGAGGCATCTGCCCGGGGCCTGATGGTGGGCAACGGCAGCGGCGCGTTTTCGCCCCACGCCACCGGGAGCCGGGCCATGCTGGTCCAGATTCTCTACAACCTGGCGGGAAACCCCTCTGTGACGGCAGACAATCCCTTCACCGATGTGCCCGGCACCGCCTGGTATGCCGACGCGGTCCAGTGGGCCTATGAGAACCATATCACCAGCGGCGTCGGCGCCGGCGCCTTCGCGCCGGGCGCAAGCGTGACCCGGGAGCAGGTGGCCCAGTTCCTCTATGCCTACGCGGGGCAGCCCCAGGTGTCCGGCGACCTGTCCGCCTTCGCGGATGGGGACCGGGTGTCCGGCTGGGCGAAAAACGCCATGCTGTGGGCCACGCAGAACGGCATCATCTCCGGCTCCAGGAGCGGCGACGCCCTTTATCTGAGTCCCAGATCCTCCGCCTCCCGGGCGGAGATCGCCAAGATGGCGGTGGCCTTTGCCCAGCTGATGGAAGCGGCGGAGACCGCGGACTGACAAAAATAAAAGCGGCGGCGGGGGTTGACCTCCCCGCCGCCGCAGGATATAATTGTCATGTACCCGGTATGGGGATTCAGAACGCCTGCGGGCCGCGGAGGGAATAGTATGGAAGTGCTTGGCTTTTTGTTCATCATCGCCGTTCTGGCGGCCATTATTTTTTCCTCCAACGGCAACCTCATCGGAATCGCCGTCTCCGTGCTGGCGGTGGTGATCCTGCTGGCCATCATCGTCTCCAAGCGGAAGTCCTCCGCCAAGGAGGAGGAGCCGGGAGACGGAGAACAGACAGAATAACAGCGTGCAGGAGCGGGCTTTCCCGCTCCTGTTTCTGTTTTTCCGGCTCAACCGTTGGTTTCAAGTCTCTAAAAATCTCCGCCATTGCGGCGGAGGGGGTATGGGAGTAAGATGGGTTCAGCAGCGCTGGAATACGGAAAAGGAGAAACATGATGGAGATCGGAACGCAAATCAGGGCCCTCCGGTCGCAACGGGGGATCACCCAGGAGGCCATGGCCCAGCACTTCGGCATCACGCCCCAGGCGGTCAGCAAATGGGAGCGGGGGGCGGCGTCGCCCGACATCGGGATGCTGCCCGCCATCTCCGCCTATTTCGGGGTCACCACCGACGACCTGTTCGCCCTGTCCGACGAGACCAGGATGGAGCGCATCCAGAACATGCTGTGGGATGTGCGGTTTATCAGCCCGGAGGACGCGGAGCGGGAGCGCCGCTTCCTGCTGGAGAAGGCCCGGCGGGAGCCGGACAGCAGCGAGCCCTATGAGATGCTGGCGGAGCTGGAGCTGCACCTGGCCCAGCAGCACAATACGCGGGCGGAGGAATACGCGCTGGAGGCCATGGACCGGGATCCCCGGTCCGGCCGCGCGCCCTGCGCCCTGGCCCACGCCATGGGCGGGAAGCATGTGGACCCGAGAAACAACACCCACAACGCGCTGATCTCATACTATAAGGAATGTATCGAACAGCACCCGGAGGCGCTGAATGTCTATGCGTGGCTGATCGCCCAGCTCATCGACGACCGGCGGCTGGACGAGGCCCGGCATTACTGTGACCTGATGGCGCAGAACGATGACGGCTATTTTGTCACGGTCCACCGCATCAAGCTGGCGCTGGCCCGCAATGAGGTCGGCCAGGCCAGGGCCATGTGGGAGCAGATGGGCAGGGAGTACCCCGAAAACTGGAGCGTCCACCATTGGATCGGCGACTTCCAGACCCAGGCCGGAGAGTACGCGGCCGCCAGGGAGAGCTACCGGCGGGCCATCAGTCTGATGAGCGTTCCCCGCTACACGGACCCCATTGACTCTCTGGCGCAGGTCTGTGAGATGGACGGCGACATCCCCGGCGCCGTCGCGGCGAAAAAGCTGGAGCTGGAGGTCACGGAAACGGAGTGGGGGGACGTTTCCGGCGAATCCGTGGACTGCATCAGACGGGAGATCGCCCGTTTGGAGGGGCTGCTCTGACGGATGGCGGCGGACCTCTATTCTTCGTTCAGGTATTGCTCTTCCGCCTCCTGTTGGGCGCGGATGAGCCGCTGCATTGCTCTTTTCGAATCTCCGGCTTCCAGGTCCTCCACCGCGTCTGCCGCCGCGGCAAACAGCATGAAGTATAATTCTTTGTAGTTTGGCATAAGATCACCCCATTCATTTTGAAAAATTATAGCCCGATTATGGATAATTGTCAATAAACAGGTACGGCTATACGATAGATACATAAGCTGATATGAGGTGCTTGGTATGATTGTATATGACCGACTGTGGGTGACCATGAAAAAGCGGGGAATATCCCAGTATAAGCTGATCAGGGAATACCATGTCAGCAGCGGGCAGTTGGATCGGCTGCGGAAAAATGAGCATGTCAGCACCCATACGCTGAATGAGCTGTGTTCCATTCTGGCCTGCGGGCTGGAGGATATTGCGGAATATATCGCAGATGAATAGCTGGGAGCAGGGCCCGCCGGGGCCCTGCTTTTTTGATTTATTTCCCTTGCCCTGCGGGGCGGACGGTACCCTTTGGCCATGCCGTAGGGGCGAGCATTACGCGTCCGTGACTCACGACAATGACCGGGCGGATGATATCCACCCCTACGGTTGGCGCTTCCCTTGTTTTGCGTGGGGTGCGCCGGGTCGTCACGCCCACGGAATGTCCGCCCAATTCCTAATCCCTGCATTTCCTGTACCCCCTGTCCCTCGCAGGGGCGGGCCCCCCGAAAACGGAGCGAAAAGAAACCTCTGGTATTTGGACGGGCTTTGTGATAATATAATAAACTGTATTGATATGTGATCCGATTGAGGTGAATCTCTTTGAGTGTCATGACGGCAATTTTCATGGGCCTGGTTCAGGGAGTGGCGGAATTCCTGCCCATTTCCAGCTCCGGCCACCTGTCCCTGCTGCAATACTTCTTCGGCTTTGAGGAAGTGGACAATCTGTTCAACATCCTGCTCCACTTTGCCACACTTGTGGCGGTGTGCGCGGTGTATTGGAAGGACATCGTTGCCATGGTGCAGGAGTTCTTCCGGGGCCTGGCGTCCCTGTTCACCCGCCGGGGGGAGCGGGAAGCCGCCCGCCCGCCGGAGGCCCGCCGGCTGGTGCTGCTGGTGATTTTGGGCACCCTGCCCCTGGCGCTGGTGCTCCCCCTGGACGATAAGATCGAGACTCTGGGCAACAGCCCGGTGTTCGTGGCGGTCATGCTGCTGGTCACCGGCTGCATCCTGTTTTTCTCCGACCGCATGGCCCGGGGCAAAAAGACCGCCCGCACCGCCACCGTGGCCGACGCCCTGCTGGTGGGTCTGGCCCAGGCCGCAGCCACCATACCCGGCCTGTCCCGCTCCGGCACCACCATCTCCGCCGGGATGCTGCGGGGCTTTGACCGGAAGTTCGCCGTCCGCTATTCCTTCCTGCTCTCTCTGCCCGCGGTGCTGGGCGCCACTCTGCTGAAGGTGGTCAAAGCCTTCACGGAGGCGGGCGTGGACACCGCCCTGCTGCCCAAGTACATCATCGGCATGGTGGTGGCCGGCGTGGTGGGGTATTTCTCCATCCGCCTGGTGCAGCTGCTGGCGGCCAAGGGCAAGTTCGGAGCGTTCGCCTATTACTGCTGGTTTGCCGGCGCGGCGGCCCTGGTGGCCGCGCTGGTCATCCGCTGAAGTGAAAGGAGGGCCTGAGATGGCTTCTTCACAAAAGAAACAGACTGCCGCCAAGAGTAAGAGCGGCTCCGCCGCCCGCAAGACGGCTCCCGCCAAGGACAGCGGGAGCCGCCGGCGCAAAAGCGAGCCCCAGCCCAAGCCCATCCGCCGGGAGGTGGGGGGCGCCGTGTGCCTGCTGCTGGCCTTCTTCGGGGTCATCACCTATTTCCAGGTGGACGCCGTGCTCATCAACCTGTTCCGGGACCTGATGGGCGGCCTGGTGGGCTATGGGGCATACCTCTATCCCCCGGCTTTGCTGCTGGGCGCCTACATCCTGTTCTTCCACCGGGGGCGCCCGGTGCGCCTGCGCCTGACCTGCGCCCTGGTGCTCCCTGTGCTGCTGGGGGCGGTGCTCCACCTGTTCCTGTGCCGGGGCGTCTATGAGTGGTCCTGGGCCATGGTGGGACAGCTGTGGACGGACGGCCTGGCCCACACCTGCGGCGGTGTGGTCAGCGGCCTGCTGGCCCTGGCGCTGAAGGCGGCGGTCAGCAAGGTGGGCGCCGTGGCGGTGCTCATCGTGGCCACCCTGCTGCTCCTGCTGGTGGCCTTCAACCGCACCCTCCAGGAGATCTATACTTCCGCCAAGGAGCGGGCGGCCAACCGGCCCAAGTATGAGCCGGCGCCGGAGAAGCCCGCCAAGGAGGAGAAACCGGCGGAGCCGGTCCCCGCCAAGAGCAAAAAGGCGGTCATCGACATCCCCGTGGACGGCGATCCCACCGCCAAGGAGCCCACCGTGCCCGTGACCACCGTGCGGAAAAAGCGTCTGTTCGATAAGGTGGCCGGCGTGGCCAGCCCGGACCAGGTGCTCACCGGCCAGGTGAAGCCCGCCATGGAGGAGAGCGCCCCCGAGTACGAGGCCGCCCCCGAGCTGAGCCCGGTGACCGACAGCGGCTTTGTGGACCTGATCGATCCGGTCGCCTCCGCTCCCGAGCCGGAAGTTCCCGCCGCGCCCCCCGTCGTGCGGGAGCCGGCTCTGGGCAAGGTGACGAAGCAGGAGGCGGAGGAGGCCCAGGACCAGGTGGCCCGGGAGATCGAGCAGTCCATGGAGCGGGAGCCCCAGATCTACCGCTATCCCCCCATCTCCCTGCTGAACGAGGGGAGCCCGGCCTCCGGCTCCGCCGCCGACGAGCTGCGTACCAACCGGCAGCGGCTTCAGGACACCCTGGTGTCTTTCGGCGTGGACGCCCACATCACCGAGGTGACCCGGGGCCCCTCCGTCACCCGCTATGAGCTGGAGCTGGAGCAGGGGGTCAAGCTGAACAAGCTGACCAACCTGTCCGATGACATTGCCCTTGCCCTGGGGGCCTCCGCCGTCCGCGTGGCGCCCATTCCTGATAAGATCTCCACCGTGGGCATTGAGGTGCCCAACCGCCAGGTGAGCCCGGTGGCCATCCGGGATGTGATCGGCTCCCGGACCTTCCAGGACAGCCCCTCCAAGGTGTCCTTCGCCGTGGGCAAGGACATCGGCGGCAACTGCGTGGTGGGCAACATCGCCAAGCTGCCCCATATGCTCATCGCCGGCACCACCGGCTCCGGCAAGTCGGTGTGTACCAACTCCATCATCGTCTCCCTGCTGTACAAGGCCACCCCCGAGGAGGTGCGCCTGATCATGGTGGACCCCAAGATGGTGGAGCTGGGTGTGTACAACGGCATTCCCCATCTGCTCATCCCGGTGGTCACCGACCCCAAGAAGGCCGCCGGCGCCCTCCAGTGGGCGGTGAATGAGATGATGAAGCGCTACCGCACCTTCTCCGAGATCGGGGCCAAGGATCTGGAGTCCTACAACAACCACGCCCGCAGGGAGGGCAAGGACACCATGCCCCAGATCGTGGTGGTCATCGACGAGCTGGCCGACCTGATGCTGGTGGCGGCCAAGGAGGTGGAGGAATCCATCTGCCGGGTGGCCCAGATGGGCCGCGCCGCCGGAATGCACCTGGTCATCGCCACCCAGCGGCCCTCCGCCGATGTGATCACCGGCCTGATGAAGGCCAATATCCCCAGCCGCATTGCCTTCGCCGTGGCCTCCTCTCTGGAGTCCCGCATCATTCTGGACACCACCGGCG
>JBJEYO010000171.1:0-6203 GCA_051886935.1 Candidatus Enterenecus sp.
GCTGTTCCGCTCCGGCATGAACATCGGCCGGGACGCCATGGGCACCATGGCCAACACCCTGGTGCTGGCCTTCGCGGGCACCTCCCTGAACATGATGATCTTTATCTACGCCTACGATGTCAGCTACATCCAGCTGATGAACACGGACTTTGTCGCCATCGAGATCGTCCGCAGCCTGGCTGGCAGCATCGGCATCGTGCTGACGGTGCCTCTGGTGGCCCTGATCAGCGCCTACCTGCTGGGCCGCCGGGGGCGGGGCAAAAAGCCCCGCCGGGCCTGAGGCCGAACACAAAAAGCACAGGAGCTCACCGGAAGGTGGGCTCCTGTCTTTTTGCCGTCTGTATTCCGTTTGGGCGTGCCGGGGACGTGCTTACTTGCCGCCCTTCCTCCTGCGCCGCTCCAGGGTGTCCCGCATCTCCTTCAGATGCTCGGCCAGGGGCTGCTCAGACCGGAAGGCGAACAGGAAGTGGGCCTTCTGCTTCTGCCTGTCCTGTACGCTGCGGATGTGGGCCTTCAGATGCTCGTAGCGCACGATCACGTCGTTGTCGTCGGCGAACTTCTTCAGCTTGGCCAGCAGCTGCACCGAGTAGGCCACGTCGATGAGGAACACGCCGAAGAACAGGCCCACCACAAAGGAGAAGGCCAGGTTTCTGGACAGCCAGTCCAGCCATTTCAGCACATGGGGATGGAGCAGGAAATAATACACCGCGCCCAGCACTGCCCAGGCCAGGGAGAACTTGGGGCAGATGATGCCCTGGAGGTTGGCCCACTCGTCGCTGTAATCCCACAGACGGACCTTCAGCACCCTCAGGGCCAGCACGCCGGCGATGTACTCAATGGCGGTCATGGCGATGGCCATCACCAGGAACAGAACCGCCTTCCGCACGCCCGGGGACTGGATGGGGATCTTGTCCTCCAGAGAGGCCAGCAGGTACAGGATGCACAGCCCGAACCCGTACAGCGGCACATAGGGCCCCACGCAGAAGCCGGGGTTGATCCATTTCCGCTCCGGATTGGCCGCCGAGATGAACCGCCGGAAGAACAGCTCCAGCACCCAGCCCAGCACGGCGCCCACGGCAAACAGAAAAGCCAGGGACAAAAACAGTCTCATAAAGTCATGACACCACCAGAATAAAGATTTTTACATGTCATACCGGCCGGCCAGCCGGGCGGGCGGCAGCCGGAGCAGCCGGAGCACCGGCAGCAGGCACACCGCCAGATAGTACGCCGTGATGACCAGCCACACCGCCAGCACTGCCTGCCAGGGCAGTACCATGGAGAAGCTCAGAGAGGGCATTGCCCCCATCACACGCACCGCCAGCCAGGTCAGCGCCGCCGCGGGCAGCACGCTGATCAGGGACAGCAGGACGCTCTCCCCGGCGAAAATGGCCAGCAGCTTGCGTCTTGGGATGCCCAGCAGGCGGTACACCGCCATCATGCCGATGCGCTGCTGCACGCAGGAGCGCTGGAGCAGATAGAGCATCACCATGCACAGCACCAGCACCGTGGCCGTGACGATAGTGCGGGCGTCCGCCTTCATGTGGGAGGCCGCCTCGTACCTGGCCCAGGCGTCGCCGTTGGCATCCTTCACCGTCAGCAGCATCTGGCCCTCCAGCCCCTCGGGCAGGTCCTGGGCCAGATACTCCTTCATGGCCGCCTTGTCCTCGCAGTAGATGGAGAAGCCGGAGGTGGCGCAGATCATATTGCGGAGCAGCTCCTCCACCGCCCCGTCGGGCACCACCGCGCCGAAGGCGGGCATATCACCGTAGACATAGACGGTATTTTTGATGGTAAAGGTTCCGGCGCTGCCCACGGTGTACACATTGCCGATCTTGCCGCTGTAGACCGCGCCCACCACATTGGGGTTGACAAAGCACTGGTCCTCCTCCAGCCGGAAGGGGTCCGTCTCCTCAAGCACCTGGCCCCAGATCCAGTCTCCGCTGGCCTCCGCCGCCGCCCGGAACTCGGACAGGGCGATCACGTCGCTCCCCGCCGCCCCCACGGTGACCAGGGCGCTGTCGGACAGGTAGAGGGTGGGCTCTCCCTTGTCGCAGATGCCCACCACGGTGGGCGAATAGTTCTTCTTCAGATAGCTGAGCCGGGCGCCCAGCATCTGGGACACATCGGTGATGCCGTTCTGGACCAGGCCGTCCTGGGCCATGAGCTGCTCCACCACCCAGCGGTCGATGACCACCTCGTCCCGGGTCTCCGGCATCCGGCCGAAGACCAGGTCACTCTCATCCAGGCGGGACAGGGGGGCGTAGCTGAAGCCGGGCAGGGCCACGGTCAGGTCCCTTGTCTGCCGGAACATGCCCACGGAGCAGCTCAGCTGCGAGCTGACATTGGGTACATAGTCGAAATCCAGGCCGGACTGCTCCAGATACTCCAGAAACTCCGGCAGCTTGCTGAGTACGCCCCCTCTGGCCGTGACGGGCAGCTCCGGCCCCCGCTCCAGGGAGAGCTCCAGGATGTGGGAGTCGGTGATGACGAAGTCCCTGGGGTCCACCGAGGACACCGTCAGGTAGTCCCCCACCAGCCAGGTGGTGAGCACGGTGGCCGCCGCCAGGAAGATCCAGGTGCTCACCCGCCGCTTGCCCTTGGCCCACAGCAGGTTCACCGCCTCCCGGGCCATCATGGCCGGGGTCAGGCCGCCCCCCGCCTTTCCCGGGGCGGCGGGCTCCTCCGCCCCGGACAGCTCCGCCAGGGGATCGTTGTCCACCGACTCCAGGGTGAGCACGGGCCGCCTGCCCTCCCGCAGGGCCGGGGCCTCCTCCGGCCGGGCGCAGCTCACCGCCCGGCTGTCGGCCACCTTGATGACCACCCGGTCGGCCAGCACGGCCACTGTCAGCTCCGCGGGCGGCGCCCCCTCCTGCCGCAGCAGGCGCAGGCGGACGCCCTCCCCCTCCAGAATCTGTTCCTCATAGTCGCCGGCGTAGAGGGCGCTGCCGCCCTCGGCGGTCAGGCCCTCCCGCTGCCAGCTCTCCTCATCCCCCGCCAGGACACCGTCCCAGATGGTGATGATCCGGTCGGCGAAAAAGCGGGCGATGTCCTCCTCATGGGTGACCATGACCACCAGGCTGGTCTTGGAGATGCGCCGCAGCAGGGTGCAGATGTTGACGGTGTTCTCCTCGTCCAGGTTACCGGTGGGCTCATCGGCGAAGATGACCCGGGGCCGCCGGGCCAGAGCGCGGGCAATGGCCACCCGCTGCTGCTGGCCGCCGGACAGCTCGCCCACCGCCCGGCGGGCATAGCGGGCCATGTTCACCGCCTTCAGGGCCTCCCGCACCCGCTCCAGCCGCTCCCGGTGGGTCAGGTTCAGGGCGTGGAGCCCCAGGTATACATTGTAGGCCACGCTGTGCTCGGGCAGAAGATAGTAGTTCTGGAAGATGTAGCCGAAGCTGCTGTTGCGCTCCCGCTCCATCTCCCGGGTGCCGCAGCGGGTGACGGTGACGTCCCCGGCGGAGATGGCGCCGCTGTCAAAGCTGTCCAGGCCGCCCACGGCGTTGAGCAGGCTGGTCTTGCCGCAGCCGGAGGGTCCCACGATGCACACAAAGCCGGTGTCCGGCAGGGTGAAGGACACATCCCGCAGCACGTGGTTGGCGGCGCGGCTGCCCCTGTCGTAGGTCTTGTTCAGATGGCGTACCTCGATCATACCTCCGCCTCCTCTTCCAGCTCGCCCATGTCCAGGTCAGGCCGGTGCCCGGTGAAGGGATAAACCTTCCGCCGCACCGACGACGCCGCCCACAGCCCGGCCAGCACACCGGCGGCCAGGTGGACCGCCGACAGCAGCAGGGCCCAGGGCAAAGGCAGGTAGCGCAGGATGGAGACGACCCGCTCCACCCCCAGCCCGCCGCAGAGCAGCAGGGCCGCCAGGGCCAGGGCCTGTCCCCCCGCGGTAAAGGCCAGGATCTGCCACATCACCGCGCGCCGGGCGGTACCCCGGTCCAGGCCCAGGTCGGCCAGCAGGCGGAACTCCTCGGTCTCCAGGCCGAACATGGCCCGCAGCACCACGATTTGGAGCAGCACCACCGCCGCCAGGGCCAGCAGGCACACCTTCAGGGTCTGCAGCCGCTCGGCCGCCAGGGCCGGGTCCTGCCGGGTGCTCCCCTCCACATAGGGGGACAGGGCGCTGTACCCCAGCGCCCGCACCCCGTCCAGCACCCGCTGGGTGTAGGCGAAGTCGGTGATGGTCAGGGAGACCTGGTCGCCGGCGGGCCAGCCCACCAGCAGGTCAAAGGCCTCCTCCGGCACCGTCAGGGTGTTGAGATAGGTGGAAGGGTGGCTCCCCGCCGCATCCCGGCCCAGGAACGGATAGCTGCCCCCATCGGCCGTGGCCGCCGTGCGGGAAAAGGAGGGGGAGCCGGCGGCGTTCTGATAGCACAGGAAGTCCATCTCCATCCGGGTGACCGCCACATATTCCTGCTCCCCGTTCTCATCCAGCTTGGGCTGCCCGGTCTCGCTGTCATAGACAGGATAGCAATTCGTCACCTCTCCAAAATCCAGCACCGGCTCGTTTCCATAGTAGTCGGGCAGGTCGTACCGCACACCCTCGGGCGGGTCCAGCAGGCGCTCGTCGATCATGGAGCGGTATTCATAGGGCAGAAGCACCAGATTGGCGCTGTACTGGTCAAGGGCCTCCGCCGTGACGCAGTAGGTCAGGGAACGGCCCAGCTGGTCGGAGAAGTACAGACCCTCTCCCCGGCCGGTGACGCCCACCACCTCCACGGTGAACAGCAGATAGGCCGTGCGGTTCCAGTGGTTCAGGTCCTGGACATACACGGGGAACCGCTGTCCCAGCAGGCTCTCGTCCCCGGCGGCCACCACCTCATAGGGGCCCTCGGGCAGCCGCCCGGCGGTGAGGAAGTCCCCCTCCGCCGCCAGCAGGGGCACGGTCTGCATGAACAGGCCATCGCCGCTGAGGGTGACCTCCCGCTTGATGACGCTCACATTGCCCGTATCATCGCCCAGGCCCACATAGTGGTAGGACAGGTCGATGTCCTCCCGGTAGAAATAGCTGAAGTCCGCCATGTAGCCGTACCGCTCCAGGCCCTCCACATGGTCCACCGACAGCAGGGCGGCCCAGTCCTCCTCCGTCATCTCCGCCCCGTCGGCCCGGGCCACCACGATGCGGGTGGGGCTGCCGTTGCGGAAGGCGGTGCCGTCGTAGGTCCTGGTGCTGCTGTCGTCCAGATTGACGATGAAGGTGCCCAGGAAGGCAAACACCGCGAAGGCGGTCAGGGCGAAGAAAGCCAGCATGACCGCGCTCCACACCGGGCGGGAGGCGGTCTGCAGCCGGGCGGTGTAGACGCCCAGGCCCTTTTTGTCCCTCCCGGCGGCGGGCCGGGCCGGGGCGGGGGTCCGCCGGGGCTCGTTGGCCGGGCGGAGGGCCACATCGGCCACCACCGCGCCGTCCCGCAGGGTGATACGCCGGGTGGCGCAGTCCTCCGCCTCGTCAAAGTCATGGGTGATGAGGATGACCAGCCGCTCTTTGGCGGCCTCGGCCAGCAGGGAGATGACCTTGGCGCTGTTCTCCCCGTCCAGGTTGCCGGTGGGCTCGTCCGCCACCAGGATGGGCGCCGGCTTGGCCAGGGCCCGGGCGATGGACAGCCGCTGCTTCTGGCCGCTGGACAGCTTGGCCGCCCGGCGGTCCCGCAGCTCCCACAGCTCCACCTGCCGGAGAATCTCCTCGGTGCGGCTGGCGGCCTGCTCCTTATCCATGCCGGTCAGGCGCAGGGCGCTGACCACGTTGCGGCGCACGGTGCAGCCCGGCAGGATGTCGTAGCTCTGGGAGATGAAGCTGATCCGCTCCGCCCGGTAGCGCTCCCAGTCCCCGCCGTCATAGTGGGAGGTGGGCCGCCCCTCCACCAGCATTTCGCCGCCCTCGTAGGGCAGTATGCCGGCCATGACCCGGGCCAGGGTGGACTTGCCGCTGCCGCTCTCGCCGGTCAGGGCCACGAATTCCCCGGCGCGGAAGGTCAGGCTGATGCTGTTCAGGCCCATGACCACCGACTGGCCGGAGGTATAGTATTTGGATAGATTTTGTAAGGTCAAAAGCTCCTGTGCCATGACGGCGCCTCCCATTGGGCGTATTGCCGCGGGAACAGACCGTTCCGGGGTTTGTCCGCAGGTAAATATTTCAGAGAGTATTTTTTCATTTTATCAGATTTACCCGGCAATTGCAATATATCCGCCCTCATCTGCGG
>JBJEYO010000172.1:0-6191 GCA_051886935.1 Candidatus Enterenecus sp.
CGCCGTAGGGGTTGCCCTGGGTGTGGCCGATGAGGATGGGGATGTCGCAGTCAAACACATACTTGTTCATCAGCACCGGGTCTCCCCTGCCGGTGACGCCCAGGTCCACCATGTGGTCGTAGTCCTCGGAGTCGTGGCTGGTGATCTGGTTGGTGTAGTAGAACTCGTTGAACAGCTCCTCGCCCAGAATCTGCTTCATCTCGCCCACCGTGGCCCGGGGATGCAGGCCGTTGGAGAACAGCAGCAGGATGTCCTTCTTCTCCACGCCGCCGGCGTACAGCTCATCCAGGCAGGCCCGGATGGACACCTTGCGGTGGGAGGTGGTCTGGCAGCCGCCCTTGACGATGTCGGGGATGACGAACACCACGGTCTTGCCGGGGGCGGCCAGCTCCTTCAGCGGGGGCATACCGTAGGGATTGCGGATGCTCTCCAGGGTGGCGTTGTAGAGGCTGTCCCAGTCCTGGGGCAGACAGGGCGGGTCGGGCACCGTCTCGCCGGGGATGAACACCTCGGTGTTGTCCGGCAGGTTGGCCGACATCAGGCCATGTCCATATTCAAAATCCAGTTTCATGTTGCCTTCTCCTTACTTTCCGAGATAGGTACGGATGATCTCAATGTATTCGTCGGGATAGAATCCGATCTCTCCCTGGAACCGGGTCAGGGCGATGAGGCCGCCGTCGATCTCCTCAATGGAGGAGAGCATCTCGGCGTTGTCCACCTTCAGGCCGCCGCCGTAGACCACGTCGATGCCGCCGGTCACTTCCTTCACGAAGCGGGCGATCTTGGTGATGTACTCCTTGCCGGCAGGGGTCTTGCCGGGGCCGATGGACCAGATGGGCTCGTAGCCGATGACCACCTTGCTCTTGTCCACGCCCTCCAGACCGATCTCCAGCTGCTCCCGCAGCACCTCGTCCCAGCGGTCCAGCTCGGTGTCCTTCTCGCCGATGCAGTAGAGCACCTTCATGCCGGCTTCGGTGGCCAGGCGGATCTCCTGGTTCAGGATGCGGTTGACCGCCGCGGTGTCGGTGACGCCGGCCTCGGCCAGGATGCCCACCTTGTCGTTGCGCTCCTCACAGTGGCCGATGATGGCGGCGGACACGCCCATGGCCTCCATGGCGGACACGGGGCGGTTGGTGGTAAAGGCGCCGAAGTTGCCGCCCACAGCGGTGTTCATGCGATACACGCCCTGGCAGCCCACCTCGACGGGGCTGTTCTCACAGCGGGCGGCCACCGCGTTCAGCAAATGGGCCTCGGGGAAATACTGGATGAACTCCACCTCAGCGGGGTCGTACTTCTTCAGGGCCTCCTGGGTGTCCCGGACGATGCGGCCGCCCCACTCCCCCATGGGAGCCAGACGGTTCACGCCGCCGTATTCCACCGGCACATCAAAGCGCTTCAGGTTCAGAAAAATATGTTTCATACCGGCCCCTCCTTACCGCAGCAGCGCGTAGCGGGGCATGCCGTCCATCATCAGGGGCATGGCGTAGTCGAAGAAGCGGTCGTCGATCCTGTTGCCGTCCACGATCCACTCCAGGGGGAACTTCTTCTCCACATTGGCCACCTTGCTCAGGGGGGCCAGGAACAGGTCGAAGGAGTAGGTCTCGCCCCGGTGGGCGTCGATGGCCACCATATAGCCGCTCTCGCCCCGGATGGCGGCCTCCACCGCGTACTTGCCCACGGCGTAGGCCTCCTGCTGATCCACAGGGGAGGCGTAGGGGATGCTGGCGCGGCCCAGCAGTCCGGGCTTCTCCGCCCGGGACTTGATGCCCAGCTTCTGGATGATGGTGTCGGTGACGTGCTGGGCGGTGCCGCCGGGGATGGTGTGGCCGAAACCGTCCACGATTCCGGTACTGGCCAGGGGCTTGCCGTCGGCGCCGCAGATGCCCTCGCTGACGGTGACCAGCAAGCCCTTGCCCTTGGCCCAGGCCCGCTCGATGTCGCCCAGCATCTTGTCCTCATCCACCGGAAGCTCCGGCAGGTAGGTGAGCACCTCGCAGTCGGTGGCCCGGGCGGCCAGGGCGCTGGCGGCGGTGACCCAGCCGGCGTTGCGGCCCATCAGCTCCAGCACCACCACATGGATGGGCAGGCCGGAGGCGTCCAGCGCCAGCTCGCAGGCGCATTCCGCCGCGTACCGGCCGGCGGAGCCGAAGCCGGGGCAGTGGTCGGTGATGTCCAGGTCGTTGTCCATGGTCTTGGGGATGCCGATGACCCGGATGTCCAGCCCCTCGGCCTTGGCCAGCTCGTTGACCTTGTTGCAGGTGTCCATGGAGTCGTTGCCGCCGTTGTAGAAGAAGCAGTCGATCTTAAACCGGCGCAGGGTCTCCAGCACGGTGGGATAGTCCTCCTCGGTCAGCTTCCTGCGGCAGGAGCCGATGGCAGAGGCGGGGGTGGACGACAGCAGGGAGATGGTGGAGGCGGGCACGTCGGTCAGGTCAATGAGGTCGCCCTTCAGGATGCCCTCGGCGCCGAAGCGGGCGGCGTAGATTTTATCCACCTTGCCGCTGGCCCGGGCGGCTTCCACCACGCCCTGGAGGGAGGTGTTGATGACGGCGGTGGGCCCGCCGCCGTGGGCCACAAGAATATTCAGTCCCATATGGCGTCCCCTCTCAGATCCCGGCCTTGCGGTAACGCTCGGCCATCTCGTCCAGGCTGACGCACTCGATGAGGGGAGCCTTGCCCACGGAGTCGAACTCCACGATCAGGGTGCCCACCACTTCCTTGACGCCCTTCTCGATGCACTCCACGATCTTTGCCACGTCCCCGTCGGGCACGTCGCCGTACATGACGGTGTTCATGATGGGGGTCAGGAACACGCGGGGATCAAAGTCGGAGGTCCTGGACTGGAGCAGGTCGTAGATGGGCTTGATGGATTCGTGGTCCCGCAGCTCGGGGTTGTACCAGAACAGCTCGCGCAGGTTGCGGGTCACGGCCAGGCGGATGTCGGTGTCCACGTTGATCTTGGCGATGCCCAGGCGGGAGACCTCTTTCAGCTGCTCCTTGGAGATGCCGTGGGCGTCGGTAATGGTGCCGCCCAGAGCGTTGATCTCGTTGACGATGTACTGGGGCACGGTGGAGGAGCCGTGGCTCACCAGGGCGCAGAACAGGCCCTCATGGCGCAGGCACTCCTTGGTGGCGATGGCGATCTCCTTGCGGATCACCGCACCCTTGCCCTTGTTGGCGCCGTGCTTGGTGCCGTAGCTGATGGCCAGGGCGTCCACGCCGGTCTTTTTGATGAACTCCACGGCGTCCAGGGGGTTGGTATAGGTGGAGGTGGCGCTGAACACATGGTCCTCCACGCCGGCCAGCACACCCAGCTCGCCCTCCACGGTGACGCCCCGGGCATGGGCCAGCTTGACCACCTCGCGGGTCAGCTCGATGTTCTCCTCAAAGGGCAGCGAGGAGCCGTCGATCATCACGGAAGTGTAGCCGCCATCCATGGCCGCCACGCAGGAGTCGATGTTCTTGCCGTGGTCCAGATGGAGCGCCACGGGAATGGGGCTGTGCTCGGCGTACTTCTTCACCGCCTTGGCGATGTTGTTGGCGCCCACCTTCTTGTCCTCCAGCGTGCCGTTTGCGAAGTCCGTGCGGCCGCCCATGAAGGCGTTGGCCAGATCCGCGCCCTGAATGATGGCGGCGGAGCGGAACATCTCATGCACTTCGATCACTGCCTTGGCCTGAGCCACGGCGTTCACGTTGAACGCACCCTGGGCATAGTTGTACTTCTCGGTGGCCTCCAGAATGGATCTCATCGGTACCAGCGGCATAATTCGTATCCTCCTCGTTTAATTAATTAAAGTTTTTAATTAATTTGGAAACAAAAATAGCGCAAACCACACGCCAATTCTATGTTCATTTTATTTTCCTTTTGCCAAAATGTCAACGCATTTCCGGCATTTCAAGGGTTTCCCCCGCAAAATCGTCTAAAGCGTTCAATTTTAATCCCCATTTTTTGGTTATAATCACAACAAAGCGGGAGCCCGTCCATCGGGCTCCCGCCCGGTCATACCAAGGGGTTATTCAGCAGCCGTTCACGCACCACCACCGCCGCCGCGCCCCGGGCGCCCCGGTCCGGCTCATAGGGCAGGATGGTGAACTGGATCCTGCTCATATGGACCAGGAAGATGTTCCGCTTGATGGCCCGCAGGATCAGGTCCCGGTTCTTCGGGGTGTCCAGCATCCGCCCGTCCAGCACCACGGTCCTGGGGCTGATCAGGTTGATGGTGTTGGCCAGGGCGATGCCCAGGTAGTCGATCACATCCTCGATGATGGCGCCGGCCACGGGGTCGCCCATGTCCTGGGCCCGGAGCACATGGTCCACGGTCAGCGCCTCGGGGTCCGGGCACAGCTCGCCCAGCACGGTGGGCTCCCCCGCCGCCATGGCGTCCCGGCACCGCTGGAGCACGGCCCGCTCGCCGGCCAGCGCCTCCAGACAGCCCCGGTTCCCGCAGGTGGGGCACACCGGGCCGCCCCTCTGCACCACGGTGTGGCCGATCTCGCCGGCGGCGGCGGACTGGCCATACAGCACCCTGTCGCTGATGATCATCTGGCAGGCCACGCCGTAGGAGACGAAGAAGTAGGCGAAGGGCTCTGCCGCCGCGCTGCGGTCGAACAGGTCCGCGCCGATGGCCCGGGCCCGGACATTGTTCTCAATAACCACGGGAACTCCCAGCTTCTCCCCCAGCTCCCCGGACAGGTCATGGTCGTTCCAGCCGTTCTGGAAGTTGGTGTATATTTTCCCCGCGCTGCCGTCGATCAGGCCGGGCATACACATGCCCACCCCCAGCAGCTTTTCCCGGGGCGTCCCGCAGGCGGTGAGAAACCCGGCGATTCCGTCCGCCAGGATCCCGAAGGTGCTGTCGTAGTCCTTCAGGCTCTCCCCCGTTCTCCGGCGGCGGACGATGTTGCCGCACAGGTCGGTCAGCACATAGTTGATGTGGTAGGGGCTGACGTCCACGCCGCAGACATAATAGGTGTCCGGCACATATTCCAGCATGATTCTGGGCCGTCCCGCGCTGCGGGCCTTCTCCGCATCCCGCGCCCCGGAGACCTCCCGCAGCAGCCCTCTGGACAGCAGGGGCGTGACCATGCCGGTAATGGTGGGGGTGGTCAGGCCCAGCGCCTCGGCCACCTCCACCCGGGAGACAGGGCTGTGCTGAAAAATGTATTTTTTGATGAGGTTGTTGTTCTTCTGTCTCAGCAGCTGCTGGTTGGCGCCTTTTTCTTCCATATGCTCTCCTCCGGCAATCAGAACCCACACCGGGGCGTTTCGCGGAAATACGCCCTTTTTTGTATTATCTTACCTGATTCCAGCGGGGAAATCAAGGCCGGCCCGGGTGTTTTGACGGAGATTCCGCCCCCGGAAAATTATCGGGGCCGATTCCGGCACTTTCCCCTTTACAAATTGTTTTTTTCTGCTATAATAAATAAGCTATTTCCAAAATCGCATATGGGCCTGTAGCTCAGCTGGGAGAGCGTTCGGTTCGCATCCGAGAGGTCGAGGGTTCGAGTCCCTTCAGGTCCACCATAACGCGCGCATACGAACTCGTTTTTTACGGGAACGTATTTGCGCTCATAACGAAAATACCGCAGCGGTGAATCCGCTGCGGTATTTTTCTTTCGGTCAAAACTGTTTTGCTGGCGTGTAGCTCGTTCATGCGCGCCCACAAGGGGCGCGGATTATCAGCGCTTAGATATGATACAGCCGAAGGGCGCGAGGCCAAGACTGAGGCTGGCGCTGCCGTAATCGGCGTCGCCGTTGGAATAGACACCACAGAAGTAATGGCTGTTGCCGGAGGAAGCAGAACTCGTCCAATACCAATGACTGTCGCCGCCCCTGCGGTCAGCCCGCACACGGTTATGTACGTCCTTGTACCACTCCATCTGCTGGTAGAGGCCCTCGTCTCCGTAGCACTCGTCAGGCGGGAAAATCTCAGACGCGGCAGGAACAAACAGCTTGCAGCGCTTTGTAAACCTTTCTCCATCGGAATCCAGATACACGCGCTCTGTCTCAACGACGCGCCGTTTCAACGCGGCAGGCAGCAGCTCGTAGATCTTCTCCAAATAAGAATCCAGCCCCAGCGCCGACGTATTCACGCCCAAGCAGTCCCGGCTTTCAAGTCGAATGGTATCATCGTCGCAGTCAGTCACAACGAGATCAACTTCCGTTCCGTCGATCAGCCGGGTAGAAATCG
>JBJEYO010000173.1:0-4327 GCA_051886935.1 Candidatus Enterenecus sp.
TCATCAACTGGTGCCCCCACTGCGTCACCGCCCTGTCCGACGCCGAGGTGGAGTACCAGGACAAGCCCGGCAACCTGTGGCACCTGAAATACCCCATCGTGGGGGAGCCGGGCCGCTATGTCATCGTGGCCACCACCCGGCCCGAGACCATGCTGGGCGACACCGGCGTGGCCGTCAACCCCGCCGACGAGCGGTATCAGGACCTGGTGGGCAAGAAGTGCCTGCTGCCCCTGATGGACCGTGAAATTCCCATCGTGGCCGACGAGTATGTGGACCTGGAGTTCGGCACCGGCTGCGTGAAGATGACCCCCGCCCACGACCCCAACGACTTTGAGGTGGGCCTGCGCCACAACCTGGAGTGCATCCGGGTTCTGGACGACAACGGCCGTGTCAACGAGAACGGCGGCAAGTACCAGGGCATGGACCGCTACGAGGCCCGCAAGGCCATTGTGGCCGACCTGGAGGCCATGGGCCTGCTGGAGAAGATCGAGCCCCACCAGCACAATGTGGGCACCTGCTACCGCTGCGGCAACGACGTGGAGCCCATCGTCTCCGCCCAGTGGTTCGTGAAGATGGAGCCTTTGGCCAAGGAGGCCATCCGCTCCGTGAAGGACGGCGAGACCAAATTCGTCCCCGAGCGGTTCACCAAGAACTATATGAACTGGATGGAGAACCTCCATGACTGGTGCATTTCCCGCCAGCTGTGGTGGGGCCACCAGATTCCCGTGTGGTACTGCGCCGACTGCGGCCACATGACCTGCACCCGGGAGGACCCCACCCACTGCGAGGCCTGCGGCTCGGCCAACATCGAGCGGGACCCCGACGTGCTGGACACCTGGTTCTCCTCCGCCCTGTGGCCCTTCTCCACCCTGGGCTGGCCGGACAAGACCCCCGATCTGGACTACTTCTACCCCACCGATGTGCTGGTCACCGGCTACGACATCATCACCTTCTGGGTGTCCCGCATGATCGTCTCCGGCCTGGAGCACATGCACCAGGCGCCCTTCCACACCGTGCTCATCCACGGCCTGGTGCGGGACGACAAGGGCCGCAAGATGTCCAAGAGCCTGGGCAACGGCATCGACCCCCTGGAGATGGCCGACAAGTACGGCGCCGACGCCCTGCGCTTCAACCTGATCACCGGCAACGCCCCCGGCAACGACACCCGGTTCTTTGTGGAGAAGTGTGAGGCCATGCGCAACTTCGCCAACAAGATCTGGAACGCCAGCCGGTTCGTCCAGATGAACCTGACCATCGACAAGTGCGCCCTGCCGGACAAGCTGGAGCAGGAGGACAAGTGGATCCTGTCCAAGCTGAACCGGCTCATCCGTGAGGTCACCGAGAACATGGAGTCCTATGAGCTGGGCGTGGCCTCCGCCAAGGTGTACGACTTCATCTGGAGCGACTTCTGCGACTGGTATATCGAGCTGACCAAGGCCCGCCTCCAGGGTGAGGATCAGGCCGCCAAGGAGCAGGCCCAGCAGGTGCTGGTGTACGTCCTGACCGAGACCCTGAAGCTCCTCCACCCCTTCATGCCCTTCATCACCGAGGAGATCTGGCAGGCCCTGCCCCACGAGGGGGACTTCCTCATGCTCCAGAAGTGGCCGGAGTACAGCCAGGCGCTGGACTTCGCCGAGGCCGAGGCCGCCATGGAGTCGGTCATGGACGTGATCCGGGCAGTCCGCGCCCGCCGGGCCGAGATGAATGTGCCCCCCTCCAGGAAGGCCGCTCTCACCATCGTCACCCCCAACCCGGAGGTGTTCGCCGCCGGCCGCGGTTTCCTGACCCGTCTGGCCTACGCCTCCTCCATCGACATCAGCGCCGACGAGCCCGCCGACACCAAGGGCATGGTGGTGGACGTGACCCACGGGGCCAAGGTGTATATGCCTCTGGCCGAGCTGGTGGACATCGAGAAGGAAAAGGCCCGCCTCACCAAAGACCTGGGCAAGAAGCAGGGCGAGCTCAAGGGCCTGGAGGGCAAGCTGTCCAACCCCGGCTTCCTGAACAAGGCCCCCGCCGACGTGGTGGCTGCCGAGCAGGAGCGGGCGGACAAGCTGCGCACCCTCATCGCCAAGCTGGAGGACCAGCTGGCCGCCATGAACTGATTTTCCCTGTTTTGACGCATCCCACGCCGCCCGCCGGGTCTCCCCGGCGGGCGGCATTTTTGTCCCGCACGCAATTCCTAATTTCCCTCCCCCAAAAGCAAAAAAACAGCCGCGGAGCCTTCGCTCCGCGGCTGTCTCTGTTCCCGGATCAAATCTCAGGGGCGTTGTCGTCGCTGTCCACCGAGGCCACGTCCTCGTCGGACAGGTTGCCGGCGGCCTTGATGTCGGCGATGCGCTCGTTGTTGTACGCGATCTTGCCCTTGGCCTCGGCCACCTTGGCGCACAGCCCGGCAAAGCCCTCCTCGGGGGCGTCGCCGTGGCGCTCCACGTACAGCTTGCCCATCTCCATGTATGCCTTGCGGATCTCGTCCTGCTCGGAGATGTTCTGCATCTTCAGCTTGCTGATCTCGGTCAGCTCCTTGGCCTTGGCCACGCCGGTGTTGGTCAGCTCCTTGGCCTTGGCCTTCAGGCCCTCAAAATCAATACCCATGGATCAGTTCCTCCTTACAAATTGGCTTGGGATCATGGCCCCATTCTATTCGATGGGCCATGGAATTGCAAGGGCTTTCTGAAAAGTTTTACAAAAGTTCACTTCTTGCGAAAGGCGAAAAACCGCTGTCCGAAGTAGTTGATGCAGGTGTACAGCCCCATGCCGCACACCTTGGCCGCCCGCTCCTGCCAGACGGCGGAGATGGCGGTGCGGGACAGGATGAGAGACACCAGGGGCTGGGCCACGCTGTACGCGATGAGATAGCACACCGCCGCGTTGACGGCGAATTTCAGCACCGAGGGCCAGAAGGCGGCGTCGCTCCTGAAGGTGAAGGAGCGGTTGAGGAAAAAGCTCAGCACCGCGCCGGCCGCGTAGGCGATGGCGGTGGAGGGCCAGTAGCCCAGACCCTCCAGCAGGAACATGAGCAGGGCGGACAGCAGGGTGTTGGCCACCCCCACCAGCAGGAACTTCCAGACGGAGGCATCAATCAGCTTCTTTTTCATCCTGACCCTCCAGCACTTCGCGGATGAGATAGCGGGGGCGCTCCTTGCTCTCCAGGTAGAGCTTGCCGATATACTCCCCCACCACGCCCAGGGAGAGCAGGATCAGCCCGCCGATGAACCACACGGAGCAGGACAGGCTGGCCCAGCCGGGGACGGTGCTTCCCATGGCCCAGCGGACGATATTGTAGATGATCATGACGATGGACACCAGGAACACCAGGAAGCCCAGGCCGGTGATCATCCGCAGGGGCTTCACCGACAGGGAGGTAATGCCCTCCATGGCGAAGGCCACCATCTTCTTCAGGGGGTACTTGCTCTCCCCGGCGAACCGCTCCCCCCGCTCGTACTCCACGGTGTCGGTGCGGTAGCCGATCATGGGCACGATGCCCCGGAGGAACAGGTTGACCTCCTTGAACTGGCTGAGGCCCTCCAGCGCCCGGCGTGACATGAGCCGGTAGTCGGCGTGGTTGAACACGGTCTCCGCCCCCAGGGCGTTCATCAGGCGGTAGAAGCCCTCGGCGGTGAAGCGCTTGAAGAAGGTGTCCTTCTTCCGGGAGGAGCGCACGCCGTAGACGATGTCCGCCCCGTCCAGGTACTTGTCCACCATGGCGTCCACCGCGTCCACGTCGTCCTGGAGGTCGGCGTCCATGGAGATGACCATGTCCGCCCGGTCCCTGGCGGTCATGAGCCCGGCCAGCAGGGCGTTCTGGTGGCCCCGGTTGCGGGACAGGTCCACCCCGCAGAACAGGGGGCAGTCCCGGTGGAGGGCGGAGATGATCTCCCAGGTCCTGTCTTTGGAGCCGTCGTTGACGAACAGGACCCGGCTGTCCGGGCCGATCTTCCCGGCGGCCGTCAGGGCCTCCAGCTTGGCGCGCAGGCGGCGGGAGGTCTCGGGCAGGACCTCCTCCTCGTTGTAGCAGGGGACCACGATATAAAGTGTGTTATTCATGACTGTTATCTTCTCCAAACAGGGGAATGTCTGCCAACCGGGCCGGCTTTTGCCGGCTGTACCCCAATTCTGTCCTCCGGTTTCGAAGAATAGCGGCAGAGTCGATCATTTTTATCGCCGCTCTTATCATATTACGCACAGTCGTGGTTTGCAAGCAATTCCTTTCTGCTGCCGGCAAATAATTTCGGGGCGGCGTACCCCTTGTCCCCCCCCTGCGGGGAAACAGGAGCCGCCGCTCCGCCGCCGTCACTCCCCCAGGGCCTGGCGCAGGTGCTCCACC
>JBJEYO010000173.1:4427-6142 GCA_051886935.1 Candidatus Enterenecus sp.
GGAGCCGCCGCTCCGCCGCCGTCACTCCCCCAGGGCCTGGCGCAGGTGCTCCACCGCCCGGCGCTCGATGCGGGAGACCTGCACCTGGCTGACCCCCAGCACACGGGCCGACCGCTCCTGGGTCAGGTTCTTGTAAAACCGCAGCAGGATGACCATGCGCTCCCGCTCCGGCAGGGCGTCGATGGCCTGCCGCAGGGTCAGCCGCTCCACCACCTCGTCCTCAATGCCCTCGGTGCCCAGCACCGACTCCAGGGTGAAGCCGTCCTCCCCGGACTCGCTCTGGATGGAGGCCACCGACTGAACGGCGGTCTCGGCGGCGGCGATCTCCTCCGGCTCCAGCCCGGTCAGCTGGGACAGCTCCCCCACCGTGGGCTCCCTGCCCAGCCGCTGGGTCAGGGTCTGCCGGGCCTGGCGCAGGCTCACCGCCCGCTCCTTGACCCCCCGGCTCACCTTCACTGCCCCGTCGTCCCTGAGGAACCGCCGGATCTCCCCGGCGATCTTGGGCACGGCGTAGGTGGAAAACTGGGTGCCGTAGCTCAGGTCAAAGCCCCGCACCGCCTTGAGAAAGCCCAGGCAGCCCAGCTGGTACAGGTCCTCCGGGTCCACCCCCCGGCCGTAATACCGCCGGGCCACCGACCAGATCAAGCCGCTGTTATCCAGCAGCAGCCGCTCGCAGGCGTCGTTGTCGCCGGCCTGGGCCGCCTCCAGCAGGGAGGGGGCGTCCAGCCCGTTCACCGGGGGACGCCCGCCCGGCGGGCGATGCGCTTTCGCATGGTGACGGTGGTACCCTTGCCCGGGGCGGAGCGCACATTCAGACTGTCCATAAAGCTCTCCATAATGGTAAATCCCATGCCCGAGCGCTCCTCGCTGCCGGTGGTGAACAGGGGGGCGCGGGCCTGCTCCACGTCGGGAATGCCCACGCCGGTGTCCCGCACGCGCACCTCCAGCACGCCGCCCTCCAGCAGGCGCAGGCGCATGACGATGGTGCCCAGGCGGTCCGGGTAGGCGTGGACGATGGCGTTGGTCACCGCCTCGCTGACGGCGGTCTTGATGTCCGCCAGCTCGTCCAGGGTGGGGTCCAGCTGGGCGGCGAAGCAGGCGGCGGCGGAGCGGGCGAAGCCCTCGTTGGCGGACCGGGAGGTGAAGGTGATGGTGACCTGGTCAATGGCTTTCATGTATGTATCCCTCCTTATTCAAGCGTGATGAGCCGGCCCACGCCGGCGGCGTCCAGCACCCGGCGGGGCTGGGCGGGGATGGAAGTGACCCGCAGGGAGCCGCCCAGCTGCTCCATCTGACGCTGGGCCCGCAGCAGCACGGCGATGCCGGAGCTGTCCATAAAGGTGACCCCGGACAGGTCCAGGGTCAGCCGCCGGGGCAGCAGGCCGGAGATGGCGTCGTCCAGGTCCCGCATGATGGCCCGGGCGCCGTGGTGGTCGATCTCGCCCGAGAGGGCGATGGCGGCGGAGCCCTCCTTGGCGTTGACAGTAATGGGCATGGCTTGTCCTCCTCATGGTGGTTTGGGAGGATTATACCGCAGAGGGCATGGAAGATTTTGGGGAACGGGCGGGAAGGGGCGAAAAAAACGCCCCGGCACAGCCGGAGCGTTTTCTCTATTCACATCTCTCTCCTGCCCTCCAGGGCCCGGGTCAGGGTGGCCTCGTCGGCGAACTCCAGGTGGCTGCCCACCGGGATGCCGTAGGCCAGCCGGGTCACTT
>JBJEYO010000174.1:0-6064 GCA_051886935.1 Candidatus Enterenecus sp.
GAGCACGCCCTCCCAAAGGGTGTTGTCCAGATCCCAGACCACGCATTTGATCCTCTTCATGGCGCTCACTTCTTCTGCACCCGCTCCACCAGCTCCGCCATGGCGTTGATGGTGCGGAAATTGTTTTTGTTGATGTCCTTGCCCTTGAGCCTGATGTGGAAGGTCTTCTCCAGATAGAGGACGATCTCCAGGGCGAACAGGGAGTTGACCTTTCCGGAATCCATCAGCTCGGTGTCGTAGTCCAGACCGTCGGCCATCTTCCGCTCGGCGAAAAACTGAAAGATCTTTTCCTTGGTATCCATGGCTTATTCCTCCGTTTCAAAGGATCGGAGCAGGTCGATGAGATCCTGCCCGGACATATCGTCGGTGATCCAGTTGCGGCGCAGCTGGTAGAGGCTCTGGGGAATGCCCCGGATCACGTCGTTGGTCCCGGGGTGGATGGTCAGGGTGACCTGGACGCCCAGGTCGTGGAGCACGATCTCGGCGGTCTCGCAGTAGTGGCCGCCGGGGTAGGCGAAGGCGGTGATCTCCACGCCCAGGCCGCTCTCCAGCTGCTCCTTGGAGCGGAGAAAGTCGGCGGTCAGGGCGGCGATATAGTCCTCCTCGCTCTCCCCCGCCAGGGGCAGCACGCCCTGGCGGCAGTCCCCGCCGTCCAGACTGGCGGACTGGTGCATATCGTAGCTGTGGGAGATGATCTCGATGACGCCGCTGTCCACCCAGGGCTGGGCCTCCTCCAGGGAGAGGTGGGGGTAGATGGGAGTATCGGTATCCTTATAGGTGTCCTTGCCCACCGAGCAGCCGATGGCGGCGATGGATGCGGAGAAGCCGTACTTCTCCAGCAGGGGGGCGGCGATGGTCAGGTTGTTGGCGTAGCCGTCGTCGGCGATGATGACCACCGGCTTTTCCGGCAGGTCCCCGCCGGAATAGACATAGTCGATCAGCTGGGCGAAGGTGACCGTCTCATAGCCCGCGTCCCGGAGGGCCAGAAGCTGCTCCTCAAAGGCCCCGGCGGAGACAAAGGTGGAGGCGGTGACCCCCTCCCGGGTCTCCGAAAAGGCGTGGTACATGAGTATGGGCACCTGGGTCACATAGTCTTCGGCTTCCTGCGGGGTGAAGATGTCGTCCAGGCGGGCCGCCATGGTCTCGGCGGTGTCGTACACGCCGAAGTCCTCGGGGACATTGACTTCCCCGTTGCCGAAGATGCGGGCCAGCATCATGGTGCCCACACAGTTGCGGAAGTGGTGGTTGTCGTAGTAGTAGCGGGGGTCGCACTGGACGGAGCCAAGGCCCAGGAAGTTCCAGCTGTCGGTGACCTGGGCCACCCCCACCAGCAGCTCCTCCACTTCCTCCCGGCGGTAGGAGCCCAGCTCCTCGTCGGACAGGGGGGACCAGATGACGGTCAGATTCACGCCCGCGGCGTCGCAGCGGTTCTTGATGTCCCGGATGGCGTCTACGCTCTCCTGGATATAGGGCAGGGCTACCGTGCCCACCTTGTCGGTGAAGGGGCCGGGCTCATAGTCCAGGTAGGAGTCCAGGTCGTTGATGGGGGAGGCGTCCCGCCGCTGCTTGTTGTACACGCCGGTCTCCGGCAGGTAGACGCTGTCCGGGGACTGGAGAAAGCCCCGGTCCAGATAGGCGGACAGCTTGTCCAGGGCGTAGGTGGGATTGCAGAACAGGTAGGAGCCGTAGAACTTCAGCGCGGAGGTGCCGTCCACCTTGCAGTGCATCTGCTGCTTCAGGTCGTCGGTGCCGTCCCGGTACTCCACGGCGATGGAGGGGTCCAGGGCCAGGACGATGTTCTTCACCTCGTAGTTGTCCAGCAGGTACCAGATCATCCGCTGCTCGTCCCACAGGCCGCCGCCGTACCAGGTCATGTTGTAGAAGGAGGCGCCGGTGTACTCGTTCAGTTCGTCCACCGGGATGGAGGACACCTTGGAGCTGCCGATCACATAGGAGTCGTAGTTCTCATGGTATTTCTCCAGATAGGCCACCTTGGCCACCCGGGGATTCATGGTCATATCGTAGCCGTACCAGTCCAGCAGGGGGTCGCCGAACACGCCGAAGGGGTCCACCAGGGCGTTGAAGCCGGCAAAGGCGGCGGTGCAGAGCAGGCACACCCCCACAAACAGGAGCAGCCAGCGTTTCAGTTTCATGGTTGCAAGCTCCTCCTCAGAAGTTGAAGTACAGGAAGGTAGACACCTGGGACATGTTGAAGATGGACAGCATGAGCAGCACGGCGCTGACCACCGCGTCCCGGGGGCGGAACTGCTCTTTCTCCCCGATGCGGTTGCTGTTGGGCAGGGCGAAGCAGATGATGGCGCATACCGCCAGCAGGAGAACGATGCTCCAGTTGGCGCTCAGGAAAGCGGAGAGGGCGGGCAGGATGCTCCGCCAGCCGGAGAGGGAGAACAGACGGCGATAGACCTGCATAGCCTGAGTCATGCCGTTGGCGTCAAAGAGGACCCGCACCAGCACGGACAGGAAGAAGGTGACGATGACGCCCAGCACCTTGGGCAGCTTGACCCGCTTCAGGGTGCCGATGTTGGCCACGCACACCAGCGCGCCGTTGACCAGACCCCAGGCGATGAAGTGCCAGTCGGCCCCGTGCCACAGGCCGGACACGGCGAAGGTGGCCAGGGTGGCGAAGATGAGCTTGGGGATGCGGTCGCCGAAGTGGAACAGGTTGGAGAACACGGTCTCGTTGAAGAAGCGGGAGATGGTCATGTTCCACCGCCGCCAGAAGTGGGCGAAGTCCCTGGCCTTGTAGGGAGAGTCGAAGTTGACGGGCAGGCGGATGCCGAACAGATAGCCCAGTCCCCGGGCCATGTCGATGTAGCCGGAGAAGTCGAAGTAGTAGGCGAAGGTGAATGCCAGCACACCCGCCCAGGCCTCCACAGTGGAGGAGAGGGCCACATTGCCGCCGTAGAAGGCGGTGGCGAAGTTGATGAGGGGGTTGGCCAGCAGGATCTTTTTGGCGCAGCCCACAGAGAACAGCGACATGCCCCGGTACACGTTCACCGGGTCAAAGGCGAGCAGGCTGTCCCCGGCCAGCTGGGGGAGCAGCTCGTGGTGGCGCACCACGGGTCCCACGATGAGCTGGGGGAAGAAGCTGATGAACAGGGCGTAGTCCAGGGGAGCGGCCAGCTCCGCCTCGCCCCGGTACAGGTCGATGGTGTAGGACAGGATCTGGAAGGTGTAGAAGGAAATGCCGATGGGCAGGATCACCGAGATGGCCCCCAGGTGGGTGCCAAAGACCAGATTGGCGATCTCCAGGAAGAAGTTGGTGTATTTGAAGTAGACCAGCAGGCCGATGTTCCACACCGCCGCGGCGATGAGCAGCACCACCCGGAGGGCCTTGCGCCCGGACCTGGCGATGCCCAGGACCATGGCGTAATTGAGGGCCATGGACAGCACGAACATGAACAGGTAGTCCGGCTGCCCCAGGCCGTAGAACACCAGGGAGGCCGCGATGAGAAACACCTTCAGCGCCGCCGTCTGCCGGAAGCGGCGCAGCAGGTGATAGCCCAGCAGGACGATGGGGAGGTATAGGAAGATGAAAGGATAGGATGAAAAGATCATGCCGCTGATACCGCCTCAAATTCGGATGACGGGCTCCGTCTTGCCGCCGGAGACCCGCTGAACGCCGCAAAAACGGCAGAATAGCATTTGACATAATATTATATCAAGCGCCCTATGGCTTGTCAAGGCCACGGGGGCGCGGAGCCCTTGCGGGCAGAGGGGTCCGGGCGGCGGCAGCGCGGAAAAACACGCCCGCAAAAAAGGAAATATCACCCATATTACAGCAAGATTTGAAGCCGGTTCCTGCTATACTCCGGAATGGAGCGGCCTCAGGCGGCCGGCCGGCTGCCGCCGTCCGCTCCCAGCTGAAATTATCCTGAGAAGGGAGATCGGACCATGAGGAAAACGCTGAAGAGACTGCTGGCGGCGGCCCTGTCGGTCACCATGCTGGTGGGGCTGTTCAACCTCCGGGCCGCCGCCGCGGCGGAGGAAGGACCGGCGGACAACGGGATGCAGATCGTGGATCCCGGAGGAGCCAATCCCCAGGACGGCGGCCTGAATGAGGACGGCGTGTCGGTGAGCAAGACCATTGCGGCCACTGACCGGGAGAACTACTTTGACATCACCCTGGAGGTGGTGACCACCGAGCGGGTGGAGGAGATCTACAAGGCCCAGGACATGGCCGTGGTGGTGGTCATGGACATCTCCAACACCATGACGGACCAGTTCGGGGACACCACCCGCTATGACGCCGCCATGGAGGCCGCCTCTCAGTTTATCCGCAGCTTCGCCGCCTATTCGGAGGGGGTGGAGGCCCAGCGGAGGATCGGCTATGTGGCCTTCAACACCGACGCCCACCAGATCTTCGGCCTGAGCGAGTGCAAGACCGACAGCCAGGCCTCGGCGCTCATCTCCACCATGGAGAGCGGCACGGGGGCCATCATCAACGGGGCGGACTACGGGGTCTCCCACAGCCGGTTCACCAACATCGAGGCCGGGCTGAAAATGGGCTACGACCTGCTGGCCAACTCCGGGGCGGAGAACAGCTTCCTGATCTTCCTCAGCGACGGCTTCCCCACCACCTATATCCAGACCGGATACAGCGGCTATGACCCCTACGACCGCGCCGGCACGGTGTTCCGCAACAAGAAGCTGAATCTGCCCTGCACCTACGGCACCAGCTACAGCGACGAGGCCGCCGCCCGGGCCCAGACCATGGCCGGGTGCATCAGGGACGCCGGAGTGAGCATCTTCTCCATCGGTGTGGATGTGGGCGGCCAGACCATCGAGAACTATCTGGAGACGGACCAGAGGAACAACGCCGCCGGCTTCTCCGTGCTGGACTGCTACGGCGTGGGGAAGCCCTATGTCATCGGCAACTCGGTGGACGGCTTCAAGGCCTGGCTGCGGGACGCCATCGGCTCCGGCTACTATTACGACAGCCAGGACACGGAGGGACTGACGGAGGCCTACGGCAAGATTTTTGAGAAGATCAAGGAGATCAGCGTCTCCTCCGTGGAGAACACGTGGGTGACCACTGACCTGATCAACGCCGTGGGGGAACTGGACGCCATCGACTTCCTCTGGTTTTACGATAAGGACGGAGAGGAGGCCGGACAGTCCCTCACCGGCTCTGCCGAGCCGGAAGGCGAGAATACCGCCGCCTTCGATTCCGACAAGGACAGCATTCGCTGGGACCTGAAGCAGTCGGGCTACACCGCCCTGACCGACGGGGACGACACCCATTACTGCTATACCCTGACCTACCGGGTGCGGTTGGCCAATGAGGTGGAGGGCTTTGTGCCCTTGGAAGACTATTCCACCAACGGCCCCACCGGGCTGACCTACCAGCTCCGGGTGGACGATGAACTGTGCCCGGAGGAGCGGCTGGACTTTCCCATTCCGGAGGTGGAGGGCTACCTGGGCACCCTCTCCTTTGCCAAGACCGATTCCTCGGACGGGACCCTGCTGGCGGGGGCCCGCTTCACTCTGAGCCATGACGGGGAGGACTGCCCCGTGTGCGGCGGGGACGCGGTCATCGGCGATATGTACGGGAGCTCCAACGAAAACGGCGTCGTGACCATTGAGGGCATCCCCTCCGGCCACACCTATACCCTGACGGAGACCACGCCGCCAGAGGGCTACCAGGCGGGCCAGCCCCTGCAGGTGGTGGTGTCCTATGGCCAGACTACCCTGACCCAGAACGGCAGGGCGGTGACGGCCGTGGCCAACGACCCCATCCCGGAACCCAGCGTGAGCCCGAGTCCGAGTCCGAGCCCGAGTCCGAGCCCGAGCCCGAGTCCCAGCCCGAGTCCCAGCCCGAGCCCGAGCCCGAGCCCGAGCCCCAGCCCGAGTCCGAGCCCGAGCCCGAGTCCGAGCCCGAGCCCGAGTCCGAGTCCGAGCCCGAGTCCGAGCCCGAGCCCGAGCCCCAGCCCGAGCCCGAGCCCGAGCCCCAGCCCGAGCCCGAGCCCGAGCCCGAGTCCGAGCCCCAGCCCGGAACCCAGCCCCAGCCCGGAACCCAGCCCCAGCCCGGAGCCCAGCCCCA
>JBJEYO010000175.1:0-6049 GCA_051886935.1 Candidatus Enterenecus sp.
GTCTGGACAAGACCAACATCATCCACTGCCCCATCGGCAAGGTCTCCTTCGGCGCTGAGAAGCTGACCGACAACCTGAACGCCCTGATGGGCGCCATCGTCAAGGCCAAGCCCGCCGCCGCCAAAGGCCAGTATGTGAAGAGCTGCGTTGCCGCCTCCACCATGGGCCCCGGCGTGAAGATCAGCGCCACCAAGTTCGTGTAAGAAGCGCGAGGATAGCCGCATAGGGGAGCTTGGAACGGAGCGAGGGTAAAAACCTGGATTTGCAGCGCAAATCTGTTTTTGCCCGAGTCGCAGCGAAAGCGACCCGGCCATGCGGCCAATCCGAGCGTGACAACAGAGGGAGCGTCCCTCAAAAAAGTTATATCTTCTGGGAGGGTTTTGCTTGACAAAGCCCTCCCAGGTCGATATAATATCTTCCGTGTTCAGAGACAGCAGGGGGCCTTGAGCCGTAAACATCCTGCCGAGAATGCAGTCACAATACCGCTCGTATTGCGCTGTTTTCGTCTTGACACGAAAGCGGCGTTTTCTTTTTGGAAGCGCCGAGCCGTCGTGAGCCGCGCGCCGCGAACAGGCGAGGCGTGACATTGGAAATGCTGCGCATTTCAAAACCGGAGGTGAATATCAAAATGCCTAACGCAAAGGTTCTCAGTGAGAAGCAGGCCATCGTTGCCTCCCTGACCGAGACTCTGAAGTCCGCCAGCTCCGGCGTTCTCGTTGACTACGAGGGCATCACCGTGGCTGAGGACACCGCTCTCCGCCATGAGCTGCGCGAGGCCGGCGTGGAGTATTCCGTGGTGAAGAACACCCTGGTCCGCCGCGCCATCGACGGGCTCGGCATGAGCGAGCTGGACGAGGTGCTCCACGGCGCCACTTCCATGGCCGTCTCCCACGACGACCCCATCGCTCCCATGCGCATTATCAACAAGTACTCCAAGCAGATGGGCGACCGATTCAACATCAAGGCCGGCTTCATGGACGGCAAGGTCGTCCCCCTGGCCGATGTGGCCGCTCTGGCCGAGCTGCCCTCCAAGGAGGCTCTGCTGGGCCAGGTGCTCGGTACCATGCTGGCCCCCATCACCAGCCTGGCCATCGTCATCAAGGCCATCGCCGAGCAGAAGGGCGGCGTCTTCGAGACCGCCGAGACTGCCGAGGCCGCTGCCGAGTAATTCGGCGCCCCACCCCCGCGGCATGACGTGCCGCACCCACTTTTATTTTACAACATATATTTAGGAGGTAATTATCAATGGCTTCTGAGAAGATTACTGCCCTCATTGAAGAGGTTAAGGGCCTGACCGTTCTGGAGCTCTCCGAGCTCGTTCACGCCCTGGAGGATGAGTTCGGCGTTTCCGCCGCCGCCATGGCCGCTCCCTCCGCCGCCGCTGCCGCCGCTCCCGTGGAGGAGAAGACCGAGTTCGACGTCGTTCTGGCTGAGATCGGCGCTGAGAAGATCAAGGTCATCAAGGTCGTCCGCGAGGTCACCGGCCTGGGCCTGGCCGAGGCCAAGGCTATGGTCGAGGCTGCCCCCAAGGCTATCAAGGAGGGCATCTCCAAGGAGGACGCCGAGGCTCTGAAGGCCAAGCTGGAAGAGGTCGGCGCCAAGGTCGAGCTGAAGTAATTTCATCCCGATTTTCCACCATCCCCGCCGCCTGCACAGGCGGCGGGGATTTTTCTGCCCCGGCCCGGCTCCGCCGGGCCTCCCTTTTCCTGCTTTTTGCGCTTCTTCTTGTTGCCCTTTTTCGGGAAAAGTGGTATGGTAAAGACATCATAAAGGAAGAAAAGGAGTGTTTCCCGTGCAGTCGCAGTTTGACCGTCCTGTCCCGCCGCGCATCGGCATGGAGTCGGACAAATGGGATATGATGGGCAAGGGCCGCGACCCGTCCATCGTCCCCCTGTCGGTGGCCGACATGGAGTTCCTTTCCCCGCCCCAGATCGTCACCGCCCTGGAGGAGACCGCCCGCTTCGGCATGTGGGGCTACACCGGCTGGGGCGACCGCTACTATAACGCCCTCCACAACTGGATGCGTGACCGCCACGGCATTGAGATCAGCCGGGACTGGGTGGTGCGCGTCAACGGCGTGGTCCAAGGCCTGGGGGCCGCCGTCCGTGCCCTGACCAAGCCCGGCGACACCATCCTCATTCAGCCCCCGGTGTACCCGCCCTTCTTCCGGGTGGTAAGGGACAACGGCCGGGTGCTGGCGGAGAGCCCCCTGAAGCGCACCGCCGCCGGCTATGAGATGGACTTCGAGGACCTGGAGCGGCAGCTGGCCCGGCCGGAGGTCACCGCCATGCTTCTCTGCTCTCCCCACAACCCGGTGGGCCGGGTGTGGACCGAGGAGGAACTGCGCCGGCTGGCGGAGCTGTGCCTGGAAAACCATGTGCTGGTCATCAGCGACGAGATCCACAGCGACCTGGTCCAGAAGGACCACCCCCACACCGTGTTCGCCTCCCTGGGGGAGGCGCACGCCCGGAACTGCGTCATCGGCACCGCCGCCAGCAAGACCTTCTCCCTGGCCGGCCTGTGCTGCGCCAATATGCTGGTGCCCGACCCGGAGAAGAAGCGGGCGCTGGAGGCCGAGACCGCCCGCTCCGGCTGCACCACCCACTCCACCTTCGGCACCGTAGCCCTGGAGGTGGGCTATACCCAGTGCGGCCCCTGGCTGGACGAGCTGCTGGACTATGTCCGGGGCAACTACGATTATCTGAAAGATTTCCTGGCCCGGCACTTCCCCGCCCTGTGGCTCTCCCCCATGGAGGGCACCTATCTGGCCTGGATCGACTTTGCCGCCCTGGAGCCCGACCAGGAGAAGCGCGCCCGCTTCCTGGGGGAGGACGCCCAGCTCTTCCTCTCCCACGGCGCCCCCTTCGGCGCGCCCACCTTTGAGCGGGTGAACCTGGCCTGCACCAGGGCCGTGCTGGCCGCCGCCCTGGACCGCCTGCTCTCCGCCGCCCAGGCCCGGGGCCTGGTCTGACCCCACCCTTGAGAAAAGAGTTGATTGGATGAATATCATCATTGCCGGCGCCGGCAAGGTGGGCCTGAACGTGGCGGGCCACCTTGTGGCGGAGGGCCACAACGTCACCGTGGTGGACACCTCGGAGGAGACCCTGGACCGGGCCTCCAACCAGCTGGATGTCATGTGCGTCAAGGGCAACTGCGCCTCCCGGGGCGTCCTGCTGGAGGCAGGCGCCCACGACGCCGACATGCTCATCGCCGCCACCAGCTCCGATGAGATCAATCTGCTGTGCTGCCACTGCGCCCGGGGGTTCGGCGTGGCCTACACCGTGGCCCGCGTCCGCAGCACCGAGTATTCCGGCGACCTGGAGGCCATGAAAAAGGACCTGGGTATCGACCTGGTGGTCAACCCGGAGATGGCCACCGCCGTGGAGATCTCCCGGCTGCTCCGCTTCCCCAACGCCGCCAATATCGACACATTCGCCCGGGGCCGGGTGGAGATCATCTCCTTCCACATCCAGGGCGGCGACTTCCTGGCCGGCCGCTCCCTGGCCGACCTGTCCTCCAAGATCCGTGACCTGCCCGTTCTGCTCTGCGCCGTGGAGCGGGAGGACGAGGTATACATCCCCAACGGCTCCTTCGTTCTGATGCAGGGGGACAAGATCTACCTGGCCGGCACCCTGGCGGGCATCAACCAGTTCTTCAAGCTGCTGGGCCGCCACAACCACAAGATCCGCTCCGCCTTCATCATCGGCGGCGGCCGGATCACCTTCTATCTGGTCAATGTGCTGGAGCGGCTGGGCATCAGCTGCAAGGTGGTGGAGAAAAACGCCTCCCGCTGCCGGGAGCTGGCCGAGCTGTTCCCCCACAGCCTGATCATCCACGGTGACGGCACCGACCCGGAGCTGCTCACCGAGGAGCACATGGCCTCCAGCGACGCCTTCATCGCCCTGACCGACCGGGACGAGGACAACCTGATCATGTCCCTCTATGCCCACCAGGTGGGCGTGCCCAAGGTGGTGGCCAAGTCCAGCCGCCAGAACTACACCGCCATCGCCCACTCCGCTGGGGTGGAGTCGGTGGTGTCCCCCAAGCTCACCACCGCCGACCAGATTCTCCGCCTGGTGCGCGGCATCAAGAACTCCCAGGGCACCGTCATGACCGCCCTGTACCGCATTGCCGACGGCCGGGCGGAGGCCATGGAGTTTCTGGTCAGCGGCACCACCCGCTATCTGGGCGTCCCCCTTCAGGACCTGCGCCAGAAGCTGAAGGAGGGTGTCCTCATCGCCGTGGTGGTGCGGGGCGGCCAGGTCATCATCCCCAACGGCTCCACCTTCCTCCAGGAGGGCGACTACGTCATCGTGGTGGCCCGGGGCGGCGGCATTCTGGACCTGAATGACATCTATGCCGACGGCTTCGGCATGGGAGGCTGAGCATGAATTACAAACTTGTCCTGCGGGTCACCGGCTTCGCCCTGCTGCTGGAGGCGGCGGCCATGCTGCTGCCCATGGCGGTGTCCCTCCTCTACGGGGAGGACCCAACCCCCTTCCTGTGGACCATCCTCATTCTGGCCGCGGTGGGCTCGGTTTTCTCCTTCCTGCTCCACAGCAAGGGCACCTTCTTCGCCCGGGAGGGCTTCCTCACCGTGGGTCTGATCTGGGGCCTGTTCAGCGCCTTCGGCGCCCTGCCCTTCTGGTTCTCCGGCCGGTTCGGCGGTTATGTGGACTGCCTGTTTGAGACCGTCTCCGGCTTCACCACCACCGGCGCCTCCATCCTGACCGCCATCGAGGGTCTGCCCTACGGTCTGCTGTTCTGGCGCTCCTTCACCCACTGGCTAGGCGGCATGGGCGTGCTTGTGCTCACCGCAGCCCTGCTGCCCTCCCTGGGCATCAACTCCAACTTCCTCATGCGGGCGGAGAGCCCCGGGCCGGTGAAAAGCAAGCTGGTGCCCCGGGCCTCCCAATCCGCCAAAATCCTGTATACCATCTACCTGGCCCTCACCGCCATCGAGGCCGTGCTGCTCCGCATCGCCGGTATGCCCTGGTACGACGCCCTGGTACACGCCTTCGGCACCGCGGGCACCGGCGGCTTCTCCATCAAAAACGCCTCCATCGGCGCCTACGGCAGCCCCGCCATCGAGATCATCATCACGGTGTTCATGCTGCTGTTCTCGGTGAATTTCGCCATGTACTTCCTGCTGCTCACCCGGCGGTTCAGGCAGGTGCTCAAGAGCGATGAGCTGCGCTTCTTCCTGATCGTGGTGGCCCTGTCCATCGCGGCCGTCACAATTAACATCCGCGGGCTGTTTTCCTCCCTGGGGGACGCCCTCCGGGCCGCCGCCTTCCAGGTGGCCTCCATCATCTCCACCACCGGCTTCTCCTCAGCGGACTTCAACCTGTGGCCGGAGTTCTCCCGGATGCTGCTGGTCATCCTCATGTTTATCGGCGCCTGCGCCGGCTCCACCGGCGGCGGCATCAAATGCTCCCGGGTGCTGGTGCTGTTCCGCTCCGCCCGCCGGGAGGTGCGCTCCATCATCCATCCCCGCTCCGTGTCCGTGGTGCGGCTGGACGGGGAGCCCCTGCCCGAGCAGACCGTCCGCACCACCCAGTGCTTCTTTATCCTCTACTTCTTCCTGATCTTCGCCGCAGCCCTGGTGGTGGGCCTGGACAATTTCTCCTTCGGCACCACCCTGACCGCCGTCATCGCCTGTATCAGCAACATCGGCCCCGGCCTGGAGGCCGTGGGACCCACCGGCAGTTTTGCCGGCTTCTCTGTTCTGAGTAAACTGGTGCTCAGCCTCTGCATGATCATCGGCAGACTGGAAATGTTTCCAATTCTGGTGCTATTTAGCCGTAGTGCATGGAAACGCACCTGACTTGTTCGTTTTTTTGTTCAATTCTTTCAAATTTTCTTTTGCGGCAGGAAAATCGCCCTCCCTTTCTTGCAATATTTTTTGCGTTTGTGTAAAATAAGCATCAGAGATAAATGTTTTGATGACGGGAAAAAATCAAACCAAAAAAGGAGCTGCAAAGTAAAATGACTGATAACCTGTTCTGGCTCGGCCTGGTGGGCGCGATTCTGGCTCTCGTGTTCGCCA
>JBJEYO010000176.1:0-6026 GCA_051886935.1 Candidatus Enterenecus sp.
CCCAACAAGAGCCTGGAGGGCTATATCGGCGGCTTTGTCACCGGCGTGGTCTTTGCCCTGCTGTACGGCCTGGTGGTCAGCGCCATCACCCATCTGCCGGTCAACTACCTGTCTCTGGCCCTGTGCGGACTGCTAGGCGCTCTGGTCACTGAGCTGGGGGACCTGGCCTTCTCCTTCATCAAGCGCCAGTACCATGTGAAGGATTACGGCAACCTGCTGCCCGGCCACGGCGGTATGCTGGACCGGTTCGACAGCATGATCTTCTGCGGGCCGGTGGTCCTGTTTATCGTGACCGTTCTGCCCGTGTTCTGAGGAAACATATGATGAAACGTACGATTTCTGTTTTGGGCTCCACCGGCTCCATCGGCCGACAGACCCTTGAGGTGGCTGAGAGCTGCGGTTTTCCTGTGGTGGCGCTGACGGTGAACTCCAGCGTGGAGCTGGCCGAGGCGCAGGCCCGGAAGTTCCGACCCAGGCTGGTGGCCGCGGCGGACGAGAGGGCCGCGGCCGACCTGAAGACCAGGTTGGCTGACACCGGGATCAAAGTGCTGGGCGGCGCGGACGCGCTGCTGGAGGCGGCCACCTTGCCGGAGGCCGACACGGTGGTCACCGCTGTGGTGGGAATCGCCGGGCTGCGTCCCACCCTGGCCGCCATCGACGCGGGCAAGCGCATCGCCCTGGCCAACAAGGAGACCCTGGTGTGCGCCGGGGAACTGGTCATGGACCGGGCCCGGCAGCGGGGGGTGGACATCGTGCCCGTGGACTCGGAGCACTCCGCCATCTTCCAGTGCCTTCAGGGCTGCAAGAGCCGGGGAGAGGTGCGTCGGCTCATCATCACTGCATCCGGCGGGCCTTTCTACGGCAAGAGCTGTGAAGAACTTTCCCTTGTCACCAAGGAGCAGGCGCTGAAGCATCCCAACTGGGCCATGGGGGCCAAGATCACCGTGGATTCCGCCACCCTGATGAACAAGGGCCTGGAGTTTATCGAGGCCATGCGCCTGTACCGCCTGCCGCCGGAGCAGATCACCATTGCGGTACACCGCCAGAGCATCGTCCACTCCCTGGTGGAGTTCAAGGACGGCGCCATTCTGGCCCAGCTGGGCACGGCGGATATGCGCCTGCCCATTCAATATGCCCTGACCTGGCCGGAGCGGACCGAGGGGCCCGCCGCGGCCCTGGACCTGTTTTCCTGCCCGCCGCTGACCTTTGCCCGGCCGGACACGGAGACCTTCCGCTGCCTGGCCCTGGCCCTGGAATGCGCCCGGAAGGGGGGCACGGCCACGGCGGTGCTCAACGGCGCCAACGAGGCGGCGGTGGCCCTGTTCCTGGCCGACCGTATCCGCTTCCTGGACATCGCACGGCTGGTGGAGGGCGCGCTGGAGCGGGTGCCCGCGGTGTCCGCGCCCGATCTGGAGGATATTCTGGCCGCGGATCAGGCGGCCCGGGCGGCTGTCTATGAATTGATGAGGTGAATCCCTTGGCGAGAGTCCTGTATATTCTGCTGGCGATCCTGCTCTTCGGCGTCATGATCGCCATTCATGAGTTTGGCCATTTCTTTACGGCGAAGCTCTTTAAGGTAAAGGTGAATGAGTTCTCCGTGGGCATGGGCCCCACTCTGTGGAAAAAGGTCAAAGGGGAGACCCAGTACTCCCTGCGGGCCATTCCCATCGGCGGCTACTGCGCCATGGAGGGCGAGGACGAGGACACCGGCGATCCCAGATCCTTCTCCCGCCAGGCGGCCTGGAAGAAGATCATCATTCTGTGCGCCGGAGCGTTTATGAACTTCATTCTGGGTCTGGTGATCGTGACCGCCCTGGACTTGGGCGTCACCGCCGTGCGCGCCCCCGTGATCACGGAGTTCGCGGAGGGCTTTTCGCTGTCCGGCGAGTCCGGACTGATGGAGGGCGACCGCATCACCAAGATCGATGGTCACAGCATCTGGTACTATGACGATGTACTCACTTTCCTCAACCGCAATGACGGGGTGAGCGGCATGGACCTGGAGGTCCTGCGGGACGGGGAGACGGTTGTGTTGGAGGACTTCCCCATGTACCGGCAGGAGTACGTCTATGAGGGCGAGCCCTATACTGGCTTTGGACTGGTGTTCGGCGGTATCGAGGAGTTGACCCTGGGCGGACGGCTGCGGCTGGGCTTTATACAGGCGGTGGGCTATGTGCGCACCGTGTGGATCAGTCTGGCCGATCTGCTGACCGGCCGGGTGAGCGTGAGCCAGGTGTCCGGCGTTATCGGCGTGGTGGATGTGGTGTCCGAGGTGGGCACTGCCTCGCCCACGGCAATGGCGGGTATTCTGAATGTGCTCAGCCTGATGGCCCTCATCTCCGTCAACCTGGCGGTGATGAACCTTCTGCCTATTCCCGCCCTGGACGGCGGCAGGATTCTGTTTATCCTTCTGGACGGGCTGGTCTGGCTGCTGTTCCGCCGCCGCATCCCGGAGAAGTGGGAGGGCTACGTGAACACGGTGGCCTTTGTGCTGCTGTTGGTGCTGATGGCGGTGGTGGCCTTCCACGATGTGTGGAATATCTTCCGTTAAAGAGGTGTTATTGTGAGCAGACAGATTCATGTGGGCTCCGTGGCCGTGGGCGGCGGGGCGCCGGTGTCCATTCAGTCCATGACCAACACCCCCACCCACAACGTGGAGGCCACGCTGGCCCAGATCAGGGCCCTGGCTGCCGCGGGCTGTGACATTGTGCGCCTGGCGGTGCCCGATGAGCGGGCGGCCCGGGCCATCGGCGCGCTGAAGGCGGGCAGTCCCGTGCCCCTGGTGGCGGACATCCACTTTGACTATAAGCTGGCCCTCATCGCGGCGGAGCAGGGCATCGACAAGATCCGCATCAACCCGGGCAATATCGGCGGCACCGACCGGGTGGAGGCGGTGGCCAAGGCCTGCATGGAGCGGGGCATTCCCATCCGCATCGGGGTGAACGGCGGCTCCCTGGAGAAGGAGCTGCTGGCAAAATACGGCGGACCCGCGCCGGAGGCCATGGTGGAGAGCGCCCTGGGCCACATCCGGCTGCTGGAGCGGTACGGCTTTGAGGACATCTGCGTGTCCCTCAAGACGTCCTCGGTACCTGCCACCATGAAGGCCTATCAGCTGATGGCCCAGCGGTACGACTATCCCCTCCATCTGGGCGTTACCGAGGCGGGAACGCCGGAGCTGGGCATTCTGAAGGGCGCTGCCGGGATCGGCGGCCTGCTGGCCCTGGGCATCGGGGACACCATCCGGGTGACCCTGACGGCGGACCCGGTGGAGGAAGTGGCCGCAGCGAAGAAGATATTGAAGGCCGTGGGTCTGCGCCGGGAGGGCCCGGAACTCATCGCCTGCCCCACCTGTGGGCGGACCCAGATCGACCTGATCCCCATGGCCGTGCGGGTGGAGGAGCTGCTGAAAAGCGTGGACAAGCCCATCACCGTGGCGGTCATGGGCTGCGTAGTCAACGGCCCCGGCGAGGCCCGCCATGCCGATGTGGGCATTGCCGGCGGCAAGGGCGAGGGCGTGCTGTTCCGGCACGGCGAGATCGTGGCCAAGGTACCGGAGGAGCAGCTGGTGCCCGAGCTGATGAAGCTCATCGAATCACTGTAACAAGGAGCGTTTACATATGCAGACTGTCGGGGTTCCGACATTTCAACAGACCTTTGCCCGCTGTGCTTTCCCGGAGGAGGTGCTGGCCGCGCTGGGCTCCTGTCCGGTGGAGGTGCGTGTGGTCCGGGCCCAGCGGCTCATGGAGGTGCGGGCCGTGGGCCAGCCGGTGGACCAGGCGGTGCTGGAGCAGGCTCAGGACGTGCTGGCCCGGGCGTTTCAGCTCAGCGGTGCCAGGATCACCGTGGAGGCGCCCGCCCAGGCGGACCCGGCACCCGCGGCGGAGCCTGCCCCTGTTCCGGAGCCGCCCAAGGCGGATAAGCCGGAGGATCTGTTCGCCCAGATGGAGGCCGTACGCCGCCAGGTGATGGCGGACAGCAGGGCGCCCGGTGAAAAGAACAAGAAACGGGCCCACCAGATCTACGGCAAGATCAACGCCAAGAAAAAAATGGTGGCTATGAGCGAGCTGAATCTGGACATGGGCAGCGTGCTGGTGGAGGGCACGGTGTTCAACATCGAGCACCGGGAGCTGCCCAAACGCAAGGCCTGGGTGGTGTGTTTTGACATTACGGACAACACCAGTTCCGTGCGCATCAACAAGTTCATGGAGGGGGAGGAGGCCAAACCCATCGTGGCCGGGGTCAAGGTGGGTCAGCGCCTGCAGGTGCAGGGCCGGCTGAACCTGAACCGGTTTGACGGCGAGATGGTGCTGGAGCCCTATGGCATCACCGAGGTCCCCAAGCCGGAGGGCCGCAAGGACAAGGCGGGGGAGAAGCGGATCGAGCTCCACCTCCACACCAAGATGTCCATGATGGACGCCCTGTGCGACACCAAGGCGGTGGTGAAGCGGGCTATCGAGTGGGGGCATCCCGCCGTGGCCATTACCGACCACGGGGTGGTCCAGTCCTTCCCGGACGCGTACAGCGCCTCGGGCCGGGGGGAGAAGATCAAGATCCTCTACGGCGTGGAGGCATATTATCAGAACGATGTGGATGAGCGTGTGCCCGTCCACGGCCCCGGCGACATGGCGCTGGACGGGGAATATATCGCCTTCGACCTGGAGACTACCGGGCTGGATTCCCGCTCCGACGCCATCATCGAGATCGGCGCTGTCCGCATGAAGGACGGCAAGGTGGAGGACAAGTTTTCCAGCTTTGCCTGGCCCGGCCATCCGCTCAGCGCCCAGACCGTCTCCCTGACCGGAATCACCGATGAGATGCTCTCCGGTGCGCCCAGCCCGGAGGAGGCGGTGGACCATTTTCTGGACTGGGCGGGGGATCTGCCCCTGGTGGCCCACAACGCCGAGTTCGACACCGGCTTTGTCCGAGCCTATTGCCGCAGATCGGGCCGTTCCTTTGACCCGCTCTATTTTGATACCATGCTGCTGGCTCAGTACCTGTGTCCCGACCTGAAAAACCACAAGCTGGACACGGTGGCCAACTACCTGAACCTGCCGCCCTTCCAGCACCACCGCGCCTATGACGACGCCGCGGTGTGCGGTGACATCTTCTTCAATCTGCTGCCAAGACTGCGGGCGCTGGGCGTGGAGCGGGTGGGGGAGATCAACGGCACGGTGGCGTCCATGAAGCGCGGCGGCCGCGGCCGCAAGAGCCCCTACCATCTGATTCTGCTGGCCAAGGACCAGATCGGCCTGCGCAACCTCTATAAGCTGGTGTCCAAGTCCCACCTGGAGCACTTCAACCGTAACCCCATCATGCCAAAGTCGCTGATCAATGAAAACCGCGAGGGCCTGATCATCGGCTCCGCCTGCGAGGCGGGCGAGCTGTTCCGGGCGGTGGTGGACGGCAAGGAAGACCGGGAGCTGGAGCGCATCGCCTCCTGGTATGACTACCTGGAGATCCAGCCCCTGTCCAACAACGCCTATATGCTCCGCCCGGACAAGGACGGCAAGTCCATCGCCCGGGATGAGGAGGATCTGAAAAATTTCAACCGCAGGATCGTGGAGCTGGGCGCGCGCATGGGCAAGCCGGTGTGCGCCACCGGCGACGTGCATTTTATGGACCCGGAGGAGGAAATCTACCGGCATATCCTGCTGGCGGCCAAGGAGTTCGAGGACGCCGACAACGACAACCCGCTCTACTTCCGCACCACTGACGAGATGCTGGAGGAGTTCTCCTATCTGGGGGAGGAGACCGCCCATCAGGTGGTCATCGACAATCCGAAGATCGTGGCCGACTGGTGCGGTAATGTGCGGCCCCTGCCCGACGGTCTGTTCGCCCCGAAACTGGAGAATTCCGACGGAGAACTGCGTGATCTGGTATGGAGTAAAGCGCATCGGCTTTACGGGGAAAACCCGCCCCAGATCGTGGTGGACCGCATCAACGCGGAGCTGAAGGACATCATCGGCTGTCAGTACGACGTCATCTATATGTCGGCCCAGAAGCTGGTGCAGAACTCCCTCGAGCAC
>JBJEYO010000177.1:0-29447 GCA_051886935.1 Candidatus Enterenecus sp.
GCATGACGCAGTCGAAGAAGTCCACCCCCCGGGCCACCGCCTCGATGATGTTGGACGGCGTGCCCACGCCCATGAGGTAGCGGGGCTTGTCCGCCGGCATATAGGGCTCCACCGCCTCGATGATCTGGTACATGACCTCGGTGGGCTCCCCCACCGCCAGGCCGCCGATGGCGTAGCCGTCGCAGTCGATCTTGGCCGTCTCCTGCATGTGCCAGATCCGGAGGTCCTCATAAGTGGCACCCTGGTTTATGCCGAACAGCATCTGCCGCGGGTTCACGCAGTCTGGCAAGGCATTCAGCTTGTCATGCTCCGTCTTGCAGCGCTCCAGCCAGCGCAGAGTGCGCTCGCAGGAGGCCTTGGCGTACTCGTACCGGGCCGGATTCTCCACGCACTCGTCAAAGGCCATGGCGATGTCGCTGCCCAGGTTGGACTGGATGCGCATGGACTCCTCCGGGCCCATGAAGATCCGGTGTCCGTCCAGATGGGAGGCGAAGGTTACCCCCTCCTCGGTGATCTTGCGCAGGCCGGACAGGGAGAACACCTGGAACCCGCCGCTGTCGGTGAGCATGGGACCGTCCCAGCGCATGAATTTGTGCAGGCCGCCCATCTGCTTCACCACATCGTCGCCGGGCCGCAGATGGAGGTGGTAGGTGTTGGACAGCTCCACCTGGCAGCCGATGTCCTTCAGGTCAAAGGCAGACAGGCCGCCCTTGATGGCGCCCTGGGTGCCCACATTCATAAATACCGGGGTCTGCACCGTGCCGTGGGCACAGGTAAACTCCCCCCGGCGGGCCTTGCCCTCGGTTTTCAGCACTTTGAACATGACTTACCTCTCAAGCTCTGGATTGTAGATCACATAGAGCCGCTCCGGCTCCTGCGTCCCGTACCGGGTCTCATAGACGCCGTCCGCCGCATGGCGGAAGCCGGATTTTTCAATGACCCGGCGGGAGCGGTCATTGCGGACAAAGTGGCCGCAGGTCAGAAAATCGTAGTGCAGGGTGTGGAAACAATAGCCGATGACGGCCTTTACCGCCTCGGTCATCAGCCCCCGGCCCCAGTACTCTTTGCTGAGCACATAGCCCAGTTCCCGACCATACAGGTCAGGCTCGTCAAGCACCCGGTCATCGTACTCCTCGATGCCCAGGGAGCCGATGACCTGCCCGGTCTCCTTCAGCTCCAGGGCAAAGGTCTTTTTGTGGGCGATGAAGGAGTCCAGGATAGCCTGGGTCTCCTCCCTGTTCCGGTGGTGCACCCAGCCGGCCATTTCCCCCACGCCCTCTACGCTGGCGTAGGCGTAGAAGTCCTCCAGATCGGACTGCCGCCAGGGACGCAGGATGAGCCGCTCGGTCTCAATTTGAATGCTTGTCACATCAATGGGCGCCTGCATCACGACACCTCCTCAGCTGATGAACATGGCATCGCCGAAGGAGAAGAAGCGGTACCGCTCCCGTACCGCCTCCTCATAGGCGGCCAGAACATGCTCCCGGCCCGCCAGGGCGGACACCAGCATGATGAGGGTGGACTCCGGCAGGTGGAAGTTGGTGATGAGGGCGTCCAGCACCTTGAAGCGGTAGCCGGGATAGATGAAGATGTTGGTCCACCCCGCCTTGGCCTCCATGGTGCCGTCCTCGTTGGCCCAGCTCTCGATGGTGCGGCAGGAAGTGGTGCCCACGCAGATCACGCGCCCTCCCTGGGCCTTGGTCTGGTTGATGATGTCGGCGGTCTCCTGAGGGATGACGCAGTACTCCGAGTGCATCTCATGCTCGTCGATGTTCTCCGCCTTCACCGGGCGGAAGGTACCCAGGCCCACATGAAGTGTAACGTAGCATACCTTTACACCCATTGATTTCACTTGCTCCAACAGCTCCTTAGTAAAATGGAGCCCAGCGGTGGGCGCGGCGGCGGAGCCCACGACCTTTGAGTAGACCGTCTGGTAACGCTCGCCGTCCTGCAGCTCCTCCTTGATGTAGGGCGGCAGGGGCATCTTGCCCAGCCGCTCCAGCACCTCCAGAAAGATACCCTCGTAGTCGAAGCGGACCAGGCGATTGCCACCCTCCACCTCGCCCACGATCTCGCCGGTGAGCTCGCCGTCCCCGAAAGTGACTTTGGCGCCGGTGTGCAGCTTTTTCCCCGGCCGCACCAGGCACTCCCACACCTTATCCCCCCGGTCGATGAGCAGCAGCACCTCGCAGGCACCGCCGCCGGAGCGGTGTCCCAGCAGCCGGGCGGGCAGCACGCGGCTGTCGTTGAGCACCAGGCAGTCCCCCGGGCGGAGGAGGGTGGGCAGGTCATAAAAGTGCATGTGATGGGTCTTCCCCGTCACCTTGTCCAGCGTCAGCAGCCGGGAGCCGTCCCGCCGCTCCAGCGGCGTCTGGGCGATCAGCTCCTGGGGAAGATCAAAATAGAAATCAGAGGTTTTCACACTATCAGCCCACCGTAATACCAGTATAGTAGAACTTCAGAATCTCGTCGTAAGTATAGCCCTGCTTGGCCATGGAATAGGCGCCCCACTGGCTCATGCCCACATTGTGGCCCCAGCCCTTGCCGGAGAAGGTGAACACATCGCCGGAGACGGTGCCGCCGGTCTCCAGCTGGCTGACACCGGCATCGGTGATGACGTACACATCCCCGCTGACGGGAATCACATTGCCGTCGCCGTCGATGATATACAAACCGCTCAGGCTGTCCACCTGCGTATCACCGTTCACCGTGATCTGGCTCTGGCCCTCCGTCTCGTCCACCAGGTCGTAGTGGTAGGAGCGGAAGCCGAAGGTGCTGACCATGGCGGCGGCGGTCAGCGTGTAGCTGCGGCCATTGCTGTCGGTGAAGGTCACTGTCTTGGGGTTCCCCGAATCCGTATAGGCGGTCACCTTGGCCGAAACGATGGTGCTGCAGGCGTAGCCCTTGCTGTTGAGCTGGGCGGTCAGCTGGGCGGCGGTATACTGCCGCGTCCAGGAATAGCCCGGAATGGAGGACTCCACCAGGGCCTCATAGGGATCCACCACGCCCACCAGGTAGGGATACTTGCTCTGGCTGCTGCCCCACACCACGCTGGAGCTCTCGCTGGCGCCGCCGTTGGAGGAGTAGTAGAAGCAGCTGGCCGGGCTGCCGTTGCTGGTGGCCACCACCCCGGCGGTAGCATCGCAGGCGGCGTCGGAATTGCTGCCCGCCCGGCTCAGGCCGGAATAGGCCTGGCAGTGGGTGGTGGGGCAGATGTCGAAGTGGTAGCTGCTGTGGCGGTTGAGCATACTCAGCGCGTAGGAGCGGGCGGCCACGGCCTGGGCCTTCAGCGCCTCGATGGGCCAGCTGTTGCTCATCTCATGGGGCACCACGCCCTTCACATAGTCGTCCAGCGTGACCATGTTGACGATGGTCAGGTCGCCGCCCTTGATGCGCTCATAGCGGAACCCGCCGTACCAGCGGTTATTATTCATGTAGCTGACATTGAAATAGGTGACACACTTCTCCCCCTCGTAGGAGGGGATGGGCACTACACCCAGGCCGGTACCCGAGCCGTTGTCGTCGTACTGGAAGATGATCTTATTTGTCCCCGTCAGCACCACGCTGACCCCGTAGGCGGAGGTGCCCGCCAGGGCGGCGCTGACACCGGAGGCCGCCAGCTCCTCCTGAGCCGCCACGGCGTCGTCCCGGGTCAGGTAGTTGCCGACGCGGGCATAGTAGCTGCCGCCAATGTAGGCCACGAAGCCGCCGCTGTACTGTTCCGCCGCGGCCTGGGCCGTCTCATAGTCGCTGTACTCGCCGTCCAGCTGCAGGTGGTAGCACCCCACCGCCACGGAGGAACTGGTCAGGTGATCGTAGTAGCTGGTATAACCGTCGTAGGTGCCGTAATATACATTTTCCGTCTTGACCACGGAGAGGGTGCCGCCGCCGGTATAATCGGCCAGGGGCACAAAGCTGTTCTTGCTGTCGTAGTAGCCGAACCGGAACCCGGCCCCCACCGCGTTGGAGATATTGGCCCCGTCCTTGGCGGTGCTGCTGTAATACAGGCCCACCCGGATAATGGTATCCCCCATTCCGGGCGTCTCGGCCACAGGCTCCACGGGCTCGGTGGGTTCCGTACTGGGATCGGTGGGCTCCGTACCGGGATCGGTGGGTTCCGTGCCGGGATCGGTGGGTTCCGTGCCGGGGTCGGTGGGTTCCGTGCCGGGGTCGGTGGGTTCCACGCCGGGATCGGTGGGCTCCACACCGGGGTCGTTGGGCTCCACACCGGGGTCGTTGGGCTCCACACCGGGGTCGTTGGGCTCCACAACGGGCTCAGTGGGCTCGTCAGCGGGCGCAGCGGCGATTCCCGCAGAAGCCAGCAGGGCCGCGGCCAGAGCAAGCGCCGCAATTTGCACGAATTTTCTCTTCATAGGGTTCTCCATTTCTCCAAATCGGCGGAAATCGGCAAATTGACACTTTAATGTGTCAATGCTATATTTAGTGGTGACAGTCATTCCTGCCAGATACGGCTGTATTTTACATTATAGTACAAAAACCGCCCAGGTTTCAACCACATCTTTCAGGAAGATTATGCTATGGGCGCAGGAGGTCGTTGAAATGAAGAAGTACAAAGTCGGCGTGATCGGCGGCACCGGCATGGTGGGTCAGCGCTTCGTGACCCTGCTGGAGAACCACCCCTGGTTTGAACTGGCCGCCATTGCCGCCAGCCCCCGCTCCGCCGGAAAGCGCTATGAGGACGCGGTGGCCGGCCGCTGGGCCATGGACACCCCCATCCCGGAGGTGGCCAAAAACATCATTCTCATGAGCGCCCAGGACGATGTGGAAAAGATCGCCTCCATGGTGGACTTCGTCTTTTCCGCCGTGGACATGAAGAAGGACGAGATTCAGGCCCTGGAGGAGGCATACGCCCGGCATGAGTGCCCGGTGGTGTCCAACAACTCCGCCCACCGCTGGACCCCCGATGTGCCCATGGTGGTACCCGAGATCAACCCCGAGCACCTGGAGGTCATCCCCGCCCAGCGTAGGCGGCTGGGCACCCGGCGTGGCTTCATCGCCGTCAAGTCCAACTGCTCCATCCAGAGCTATGTGCCCGCCCTCTCCCCGCTCCGGGAATTCGGCATCGAAAAGATTCTGGTGTGTACCTATCAGGCCATCTCCGGCGCGGGCAAGACCTTCGAGACCTGGCCCGAGATGGTGGATAACCTGATCCCCTACATCGGCGGCGAGGAGGAGAAGAGCGAGCAGGAACCACTGAAAGTCTGGGGCCGGGTGGAGAACGGCGTCATCGTCAACGCCGAGGCTCCCGCCATCACCGCCCAGTGCCTGCGGGTACCCGTGTCCAACGGCCACACCGCCGCCGCCTTCGTCACCTTCAAAAACAAGCCCACCATGGAGCAGATGAAGGAGGCCTGGCACAGCTTCAGGGGCCGTCCCCAGGAGCTGGAGCTCCCCACCGCCCCCAAGCAGTTCCTCCACTACTTTGAGGAGCCGGACCGGCCTCAGGCCAAGCTGGACCGGGACCTGGAGGGCGGCATGGCTGTCTCCATCGGCCGCCTGCGCCCCGATACCCAGTACGACTACAAGTTCGTCTCCCTGTCCCACAACACCCTGCGGGGCGCCGCCGGCGGCGCCGTCCTGCTGGCCGAGCTGCTGTGCGCCGAGGGCTATATCCAGCCCAATCAATAAGTCCTTTACAAACGATCACATCTCAACGAAATTCAATTTTCTGAAAGGTGCTGATCCATATGCGGACCCCTGTGTTCACCGGCTGCTGCCCCGCCCTCGTCACCCCCTTTGACGAGGGCGGGGGCATTCATTTCGACGCCCTTGCCAGGCTCATCGACTACCAGATCTCCGCGGGGGTGGACGCCCTGTGTATCTGCGGCACCACCGGCGAGTCCGCCACGCTGTCCGTGGAGGAGCACGACCGGCTGGTGGACTTCTGCGTCAGGCGGGCGGGCGGAAAGGTCAAGGTCATCGCCGGCACCGGCAGCAACAACACCGCCCTGGCTGCGGAGCTGTCCCGCCGGGCCCAGGACCTGGGCGCCGACGCCCTGCTGGTGGTCACCCCCTACTACAACAAGGCCAGCCAGGCGGGCCTTTTGCGCCATTACGAGGCCATCGCCTCCCGCACCGACCTGCCCATCATCCTCTACAATGTACCCAGCCGCACGGGCATGTCCTTCACCGCCGAGACCTACCGCGTTTTGGCCCAGAACCCCCAGTTCAACGGGGTCAAGGAGGCCTCGGGCAATATCTCCCTCATCACCCACACCCGTCTGCTCTGCCCCGACGATTTTTCCATCTGGTCGGGCAACGATGACCAGGTGGTGCCCATGATGGCCCTGGGGGCCAGGGGGGTCATCTCGGTGGCCAGCAACATCGTCCCCGAGATCATGGTGCAGATGTGCCGCCTCTGCCTTGACGGGGATTTCCCCGCCGCCGCCCGGCTGCAGATCGACTACGCCCCCCTCATCGACGCTCTGTTCGCAGAGGTCAATCCGGGACCGGTGAAGGCGGCCATGGACCTGCTGGGCATGGAGGCGGGCACCCTGCGCCTGCCCCTGTGCCGGCCCAGCGGCGAGCATACGGAGCTGCTTCGGCGGGAGCTGTCCCGGCTGGGGCTGCTGTAAAACACCATGCTGCGCATCATCCTGGCCGGCTGCCACGGGCGCATGGGCCGGCAGACGGCGGAGCTGTGCACCCGGCGGAGCGACCTGTCGGTGGCCGCCGGGCTGGACCCCAGGGGCCGCCCCGCGGAGGGCTTTCCGGTGTTCTCCCATCCGGAGGACTGCGGCGAGGAGGCCGATGTGCTGGTGGATTTCTCCCGTCCGGAGGCCCTGCCCTCCCTGCTGGCCTTCTGCGCCCGGCGCCGTCTGCCCGCCGTGCTGGCGGTGACCGGCTATTCCAAAGAGCAGTTGGCGCAGATCGGGCTGGCCGCCCACATCATCCCCATTTTCCGCGCCGCCAACCTGTCCCTGGGGGCCAACATTCTGCTCCGTCTGGCGCGGCAGGCCTCCGCCGCCCTGGGACCGGACTATGAGGCCGCCATTACCGAGCGCCACCACCGGAACAAGCTGGACGCCCCCAGCGGCACCGCCCTTCTGCTGGCGGAGGCCCTCTCCCCCGCTCCCACCGGGGTGTTCTCCATCCGCGCGGGCACCACCGCCGGGGAGCACACCGTCCTGTTCGCCGGGCAGGACGAGGTGCTGGAGCTGACCCACCGGGCGGACAGCCGCCGGGTCTACGCCATCGGCGCGGTCAGGGCGGCGCAGTTTATCGCCTGTGCGGAACGCCCCGGCCTGTATGGGATGGATGATTTACTGAAATAGTGGCGGGCCTGCCCCGCCTTTATCGCAAAAAATCAGCGGCAGTTCGCTCATGAACTGCCGCTGATGCCATTTTATTCAGTTCAGGCCAGTTTGGCGCAGTGGAATACCTTCTTGCCCTTCTTGATGATGACGCCCTCGCCGGCGAAGGTGTCCTTGTTAAACTGGGCAGCCGGGTCGGTCATCTTCTCGTCGCCCATGGCCACGCCGCCCTGCTGGATGAGCCGGCGGGCCTCGCCGTTGGAGGCAGCCAGGCCGCACTTGACCAGCAGGGTCAGCGCGCCGATGGCGCCGTCGGTGAAGTCGGCGTCGGTCAGCTGGGTGGTGGGCATGTTGGAGCGGTCTCCGCCGGTGGAGAACAGGGCCTTGGCGGCGGACTGGGCCTTGTCGGCCTCCTCCTGGCCGTGGACCATGGCGGTCAGCTCCCAGGCCAGGATCTCCTTGGCCCGGTTGAGCTGCTCGCCCTCCCAGCCGTCCATCTCGTCGATCTGCTCGATGGGCAGGAAGGTGAGCATGCGGATGCACTTGAGCACATCGGCGTCCCCCACGTTGCGCCAGTACTGGTAGAACTCGTAGGGGCTGGTCTTATTGGGGTCCAGCCACACGGCGTTGCCGGCGGTCTTGCCCATCTTCTTGCCCTGGGAGTCGGTCAGCAGGGTGATGGTCATGCAGTGGGCGTCCTTGCCCAGCTTCTTGCGGATAAGCTCGGTGCCGCCCAGCATGTTGCTCCACTGGTCGTCGCCGCCGAACTGCATGTTGCAGCCGTAGTGCTGGAACATGTAGTAGAAGTCGTAGGACTGCATGATCATATAGTTGAACTCCAGGAAGCTAAGACCCTTCTCCATGCGCTGCTTGTAGCACTCGGCCCGCAGCATGTTGTTCACGGAGAAGCAGGCGCCCACCTCCCGCAGCAGCTCCACATAGTTCAGGTTCAGCAGCCACTCGGCGTTGTTGAGCATCAGGGCCTTGCCCTCGCCGAAGTCGATGAACCGCTCCATCTGGCGCTTGAAGCACTCGGCGTTGTGGTCAATGTCCTCCTTGGTCAGCATTTTACGCATGTCGGTGCGGCCGGAGGGGTCGCCGATCATGGTGGTACCGCCGCCGATGAGGGCGATGGGCTTGTTGCCCGCCATCTGCAGCCGCTTCATCAGGGTCAGGGCCATGAAGTGGCCGGCAGTCAGGCTGTCCGCCGTGCAGTCAAAGCCGATATAGAAGGTGGCCTTGCCCGCGTTGATCATCTCTTTGATCTCTTCCTCGTTGGTGACCTGGGCGATGAGCCCACGGGCCACCAGCTCGTCATACAGTGTCATGGTTTGCATTCTCCTTTATGGTCAGTTTTGTTGAAATTACGTTGTAGATAATCACGGCGCCCAGCACGATGACCGCACCCACCAACGCCATGGGACCGATATATTCATGGTAAAAGACCGCCACCAGAATGGGGTTGAGCACCGGCTCGATGCCGGAGACCAGGGACGCGGTGACAGCCGGCGTACTGCGCAGGCCGGTGGTCAGGAAGATATAGGCCATCGCCACCTGAAACACGCCCAGCACCGCAAGGCTCACCAGGGGCACCGGGCCGAAATCGGTCTCCCGCACCAGGAAGGGCAGGCCGATCACGGCGCTGAACAGGCAGCCCCAGAATACCGAGGAGATGGGGTCGCTGTCCGGCATATCGTTGAGCAGGAACACGCCGGCATAGGTCAGGCCGGACAGCAGCGCCAGCAGGTCGCCCGTCAGTCCCCCCGCCGCCAGGCTGTCCACGAAGCAGCAGACCACTCCGGCCAGCACCACCGCGCAGGCGATCAGGTCCAGCCGCCGGGGCCGCTTCCCCAGGAACAGGGCGGACAGAACAATGACGAAAATGGGGGCCGTGTACTGGAGCACGATGGCATTGGCCGCCGTGGTCAGCTTGTTGGCCAGAGTGAACAGGCAGTTGGTGGCGCAGACACACACCGATCCCACCAACACCCAGCGGTTCCACCGGGGCCTGTGGCCGATGGCGGCCAGATAGATGCCCACGACAGGCAGGGCGATAAGGGTGCGCCCGCCGTTGATGGCCAGGCCGTTCCAGGGGATGACCTTGATGCACAGCCCGCCGATGCTGTACAGCACAGCAGCCATAAACACGCACAGGACGCCCCATATCCGCTTGTCAGACCGCTGCATAAAAAACACCCCCTGTCCCTAAGGACAGAGGGCGATCAGACGCGGTACCACCTCTGTTCGCCGCACCCTCACAGACGCGGCCTCAGAGAGTCTTGACGACTCAGGCGCTGTATCGGGCGCTCCCGTCCTGCCCTACTGAGTCTCCCGTTCAGGCGGCTGCTCCAGGGTGTATTCACCGAAAGCTCCTCTCCCCCTTCCACCGGCCGGGGGCTCTCTGGGCAGGAAACTGAAGGCTACTCTTCCCTTTCATCACATTAGCTTGCATCTTAGCACAAGCATCTTCGATTGTCAAACCTTTTTCTCGGGGTCAGCCCAGCAGGGTCAGTCCAGCAGTCCGAACCGCCGCAGGGCGGCGGAGACGCCGTCCTCCCCCACCGGGGCGGTTACATAGTCGGCGGCGGCCCTGACATTCTCCTCCGCGTTGCCCATGGCCACGCCGATCCCGGCCAGCTTCAGCATGGAGATGTCGTTCTCCCCATCGCCGAAAGCGATGACCTCCTCCGGGCTCAGGCCGTAACGCGTCAGAGTGGCGCGGACGCCGTCAGCCTTTCCGTCCCCCCTGGTGATGATGTCGATGGCCTGGGCGTGCCAGCGGGCGTAGGTACAGTGGGGCATGACCGACAGGAACCGATTCTCCTCCCCTCTGGGCACGATGGCCACGAATTGATACACATTTTCATCCAAAAACCGCTCCGGCGGGGCCACCGGATAGACCGGGGTATGCAGTACCTTGGTAAACAGCTCCAGCACGCCCTCGTTGACCTGATTCAGATAGTTTCCATGGTCCGTCTGCATGACCGCCGTGATCTCCGGATGGGCCTGGAGCACACGGCAGCCGTTTTCCAGGTCCTCCCGGGGGATAGTCACATTCCGGTACACGCCCTTGCCATCATAGCACCGCAGGCCGGTGAAGGTCAGGTAGGCATCAAAGACCACATTCCGCAGCATTCCCGTGCTCTCCAGATCCCCTGTCCCCCGGCCCGTGGCCAGAAACAGCAGGGTCCCGCGCCGCCGCAGCTCCAGCAGGTCCGCCCGCAGGCGGTCGGAGATGGCATCGACACCGTAGGGCACCAGAGTGCCGTCCACATCAAAAATGGCCGCCCGGATCATGTACGCGCCTCCCGCTTGAACTGCTCCGCCGCCGTCAGCAGCTCCTCCGCCCCGGCCAGCATGGTCTCGGTCACGGCGGCGCCGCCGCTGAGGCGGGCCAGCTCCTGCCGGCGCTGGGCCCGGTTCAGCCGCTCCACCACGGTGAAGGTGCGTCCGTCCCGCTCCCCCTTCTCCACAGAGAAGTGGACATCCCCCATGGCCGCGATCTGGGGCAGGTGGGTGACGCACAGCACCTGCTTGCTGCGGGCCACCTGGAACAGCTTCTGAGCCACCTTGCCCGCCGCCCGGCCGGACACGCCGGTGTCCACCTCGTCAAAGACCATGGTGGTCACCTGGTCGTTCTCCGCCAGCACGTTCTTCAGGGCCAGCATGATACGGGCCAGCTCGCCGCCGGAGGCAATGCGGTCAATAGCCTTCAGGTCCTCACCCACGTTGGCGGACATGAGAAAGCGCACCGTGTCCATACCGGTGGCGTCCATGCCGTCCTGGCCCTCCTTGGGGGAGAACTCCACCTCAAAGCGCACCTTCGGCATGTCCAGCTCGGCCAGCTCGCCCCGGATGCGGTCGGACAGTCGGCTGGCCGCCGCCCTCCGCTGGCTGGAAAGGTCTTCTCCTTTCCCCCTGGCGTCCCGCAAGGCTTTCTCCAGTTCCTGCTCAAGCCGGGCGATGCGGTCATCGGAAAACTGGATGTCGTCCAGCTCCTTTCTGCACCGCTCCAGATAGTCCAGCATCTTCTCCACGGTACCGCCGTACTTTTTCTTCAGACGGTACAGGGTGTCCAGGCGGCCCTCCAGCTCGTCCAGCTCGCCGGGGTAGAACTCCAGGGAGTCCCGCACATCCCGCACCCGCTCCGCCAGGTCGTCCGCGGCGTAGCGCAGCTCCTCCGCCTGCCTGGACAGGGCGGCCAGCTCCTCGCTGTACCTGCCCCCCTGGGCCAGCTCCTCCTGGGCGGACAGGAGCAGGGACGCGGCCCCCTCCCCGTCATCGCCGCCGGTCAGGGCCTGCCACGCGCCGTCAATGGCGGAGGTCAGCCGCTCCGCGTTGCGCAGGATGTCCCGGCGGGCGGTCAGCTCCTCCTCCTCGCCGGGCCGCAGCTCCGCCCGCTCCAGCTCCCCGATCTGATAGTTCAGGGTGTCCACCCGGCGGGCCTTCTCCCCATCGTCCATGCGGAGGGAGGACAGCTCCTTCCGGACACGGCAGACCCGGCCGTAGGCCTCGGAAAAGTCGGCCAGGCTCTCCCCGGTGCCGCCGAAGCTGTCCAGATAGTCCAGGTGGCACTCCTCGTCCAGCAGCTGCTGGCCGTCGTGCTGGCCGTGGATGTTCAGCAGGCGGCAGCCCAACTCCCGCAGCTGGGTCACCAGCAGGGGCTTTCCGTTGACCCGGCAGACATTCTTGCCGTCGGCCTGGATGGAGCGCTCCAGCAGCAGCTCCCCGTTCTCGTCAGGGAATATCCCATACCGCTCGAACCAGTCCAGCCTGGGCAGCTCCCGGAACACCGCCGACACCTGGGCGGATCTGGCGCCGGTGCGGATCAGGTCCCGGCTGGTGCGCTCGCCCATGATGGCGCCGATGGCGTCGATGACGATGGACTTGCCCGCGCCGGTCTCGCCGGTGAGCACATTGAAGCCCCGGTCAAAGACGATGTCCGCCCGGGAGATCACCGCGATATTCTCAATGTGAAGCAGAGAGAGCACTGGTCTTCACCTTCAGTCCAGCATAGATTTGATTTTCTGGCAGAAGTCCTCCGCCGCCTGGTTGGTCCGCATGACCATCAACACCGTGTCGTCCCCGGCCAGGGTACCCACCAGGCCCTCGATCTCCATGCCGTCCAGGGCGGCTCCGGCCGCTCCGGCCAGGCCCGGCATGGTTCTGACCACCACGATGTTCCGCGCCACATCAAAGGAGGTGACGCCGTCCTTGAACACGCTCTTCAGCCGGTCATCAAAGACGTGGCCGGCCGGCTTGGGCCGGGCCTCCGCGTAGCGGCTGCCGCCGCCGGCGCTCTGCTGCTTGGTCAGGTTCAGCTCCTTGATGTCCCTGGAAATGGTCGCCTGGGTCGCCTGGATGCCGCGGGCGCGCAGGGCGTCCAGCATCTGCTCCTGTGTCTCAATGTCCCGCTCCGCGATCAGCCGCAGGATCTCCGCCTGTCGTTTTGATTTCATCGGTGTCAAGCCTTTCCCAGTTTTTTGTCGATCTGCTCGTAAAAGTTCCTGCCCGTCAGCCGGATCAGCTGGGTCTGCTGGCCGGATCTGCGGCACTCCACCCAGTCTCCCGGCTGGATCTTGAAGGCCTTGCCGCCGTCCACCGAGAGGAAGGCCGCCCGGCGGCTGCCCGGGGCCACCCGCACGCCCACGGTCCTGTGGCTGTCCATGACGAAGGGCTTCACCCGGAGGGAGTGGGCGCAGATGGGCGTCATGATCATATTTTCAGAGGTGGGTTCCACAATGGGTCCCCCCGCCGCCATGCAGTAGCCCGTGGAGCCGGTGGGCGTGGCCACCACCACGCCGTCCCCGGAGAAGGTGGCGATGGGCACCCGGTCCCCGGTGACCTCCAGGTCCAGCATTCTGGCCACGGCCCCCTTGATGACCACCGCGTCGTTGAGGGCGGTCTCATAAAAGACCCGCCGCCCCTCCCGGCGCACCGACACATCCAGCATCATCCGGGTCTCCACACTGTATTTCCGGTCCACCAGCCGGGTCAGCAGGGACAGTTCGTTCTCCTCCAGCTCCGCCATGAAGCCCACGCTGCCCAGGTTGACCCCCAGAATGGGGACCCTGCGGGGGCTGGCCCACCGGGCCGCGTGGAGGATGGTACCGTCGCCGCCGAAGCACACCAGAATGTCCGCGCGCTCCAGCTCCCGGTCCAGCCGCTTCAGCGGCAGGTCATCGGGCAGCTGCACCGAACCGCCCCCGTCCAGCTCAAAGGGCAGACAGACCGGGGCCTCCACGCCGGCCTCCTCCAAGATCCGCTTCGCCTGCCTGGCCGCCTTCAGCCCGCGGTCACGGTATGGGTTGGGACTGAGTACAATTTTCACTGCGCATCGCCCTCCAGCACTCTGTGGGAGCGGTCCACCAGCTCCCGCAGATCTCCGTATTCCGCCTCACCCGGCACGGCGGACAAATAGCCAAGGTACTCGATGTTTCCCTCAGGTCCCCGAATGGGTGAAAAGTCAATTCCCTTTACAGTAAATCCGGCCTCCGCGGCGTGGACGAGGAACTGCTCCAGCACCTCCAGATGGACGGCTGGATCCCGGACCACGCCCTTTTTGCCCACCTTCTCCCGGCCCGCCTCGAACTGGGGCTTGATGAGGGCGGCCACCTGGCCGTCCTCCTTCATGAGCCGGCGCAGGGCGGGCAGGATCAGCTTCAGAGAGATAAAGGACACGTCAATGGATGCGAAGTCCAGAGGCTCCGGAATCTGCTCCGATGTCAGGTAGCGGGCGTTGGTGCGCTCCAGGCACACCACCCGGGGGTCGCTCCGCAGAGACCAGGCCAGCTGGCCGTAGCCCACATCCACCGCGTACACTTTGACGGCCCCGTTTTGCAGCATACAGTCGGTAAAGCCGCCGGTGGAGGCGCCAATGTCGGCAGCTACCTTACCCTCCAGGGTGATGGGGAAGCACTTCATGGCCTTCTCCAGCTTCAGGCCGCCCCGGCTGACATAGCGCAGGGTCTGACCCCGCACCTCCAGCGGTGTGCCCTCCTCCAGCGTCAGGCCGGCCTTGTCGCAGCGCCGGTCCCCCACGAATACCTGGCCGGCCATGATGATGGCCTGGGCCTTCTGGCGGCTCTCCGCCAGGCCCTGCTCCACCATCAGCACATCCACCCGTTTTTTAGCCACCGGCCATCATCTCCATTCCTTTTTTGCACAGGCTTGCGGCGTCGATGCCGCACAGCGCCCGCAGCTCCGCCACCGTCCCCTGGGGGATGAAGCGGTCGCCCAGATTGGCCAGTCTGACCCTGACCCCCGTTATTCCCGCCAGCATCAGCTCCCCGGCCACCCGGGCACCCACGCAGCCGGCATTCACGCACTCCTCGGCCACCAGCAGCCTGCCGGTCTTTTCCGCGCAGGCCCTCACGGCCTCCATGTCCAGGGGCAGAATGCTGTTGAGCTTCAGCACCTGGGCGTCAATTCCCTTTTGTTCCAGTAGCCGGGCCGCGCCCAGCGCCTCGTTGACCATAGTCCCGTAGGCGGCGATGGTCAGGTCTTTTCCATCCCGGACCACCGTAGCGCCCTCCACGGCGCACACGTCCCGCAGCTCGCCCTCTCCCCCGCGGGGATAGCGCACCGCCACAGGGCCGCTGAGCTTCAGCACGGCGTGGCGGAGCATGGCCTTCAGCTCGGCGTAGTCGGCCGGGCACAGGATCTTCATGCCCGGCACCGTGCTGAGATAGGCCACATCAAATATTCCGTGGTGGGTCTCGCCGTCCTCCCCCACCAGTCCGGCCCGGTCCACGCCGAACACCACATGGAGCTTCTGGATGGCCACATCGTGGATCAGCATGTCATAGGACCGCTGCAGAAAGGAGGAGTAGACGGCAAAGACCGGCAGTGCCCGCTGCTTGGCCATGCCTGCCGCCATGGAGACGGCGTGCTCCTCCGCGATGCCCACATCGAAAAAGCGGTCGGGGAACTGCGCGGCAAAGCCGTCTAGGCCGGTGCCCGACTGCATGGCCGCGGTGATGGCGCACACCTCCGGCCGCTCAGATGCCAGCTCACACAGGGTCTCACCGAACACGGCGGAGAAATTGCCCCCGCCGCCTTTGGACAGCAGCTGGCCGTCCTCCTTGCGGAAAGGTCCAACCCCGTGGAACTTGTCCGGCTCCCGCTCGGCCGGGGCATAGCCCTTTCCCTTCACCGTCTTGATGTGGAGGATGACCGGGCCGGGCAGCTCTTTGGCGTAGCGCAGCAGCCGGGTCAGCTGCTTCACATCGTGGCCGTCCACCGGGCCCAGATAGGTGAAGCCCATGTCCTCGAACATCCCGCCGGACAGCAGGGCGTCCTTCACCGCCTTTTTGATCCTGTGGGTCACGCGGTAGACATGCTTTCCCACGGCCCCGTGGCTGGTCAGCCGGCGGTACACCTTTTTCAGCTCCAGATACTGGGGCTTCAGGCGCTGGGCGGCCAGATGCTCGGCGATGCCGCCCACATTTTTGGTGATGGACATGCCGTTGTCGTTCAGGATGACCACCATGGGCTCCCCGCTCTGGCCGGCGTTGGACAGCCCTTCAAAGGACAGGCCGCCGGTCATGGCGCCGTCACCCATCAGGGCCACCACCTGGTAGTCCTCATGGCTGATGGTCCTGGCCCGGGCCATGCCCAGGGCTACCGACACCGCGTTGGAGGCGTGGCCCGCGATAAAGGCGTCCGCCCGGTGCTCGTTGGGCTTGGGGAATCCAGACAGACCGCCGAACTGCCGCAGGGTGTCCATCAGGCCGCCCCGGCCGGTGAGAATCTTGTGGGCATAGCACTGGTGGCCCACATCAAACACCAGGCGGTCCACATTCAGGTCGTAGACCCGGTGCAGGGCCACCGTCAGCTCCACCACGCCCAGGCTGGAGGCCAGGTGTCCGCCGGTGCGGGACACGCTGTCAATGATGCGCTCCCTCAGCTCGTCGCAGATCTGTCTGGCCTGCTGGTCCGTGATATTATCCAACCGCTCCGGTATCATGGAGGTCCTCCTCTGCCGCGCCGCCGCGCGGGATCAATTCTTTCGCTCCGCCAGCCGGTCCGCCAGCCAGCACAAAAATTCCGTGTCCTCGAACAGGCCGGAGAGGGCCTCCTTGGCCCGCTCCGTGTGCTCCCTCACCAGCGCCAGACATTTCTCATGGCCGTAGCAGGTGGCGAAGGTAGTCTTCTGATTTTCCGCGTCAGACCCCACCGGCTTGCCCAGCTCCTCGGTGGTGGACTCCATATCCAGCATATCGTCCCGGATCTGGAAGGCCATTCCCAGCTCCCGGGCGTAGCGGACAGCCCCCTGACGCTGCTCCTCGGTGGGCGCCGTGGGCGAGGCGGTCAGGCCCAGCAGGCAGGCCCCCTCCAGCAGCGCCGCCGTCTTCCACAGATGGATTTGGTTCAGCTCCTCCACCGTCAGGCCGCGGCCCTCTCCGTCGATGTCCAGATACTGCCCGCCGCAGATGCCGCTGACGGCACCCGCCGCCCTGGCCAGCACCGCGCAGGCCTCTCCGTTGGCCTCCGGGCGGACGGTCCGGGCGGACGTGGCCAGGCGGTAAAAGGCCTCGGCCTGAAGGGCGTCCCCGGCCAGCACCGCGTTGCACTCGCCGTACACCTTGTGGCAGGTGGGCTTGCCCCGGCGCAGGTCGTCATCGTCCATGCAGGGCAGGTCGTCGTGGATCAGCGAATAGGTGTGGAGCATCTCCACGCCGCAGGCATAATCCAGAGCCGGCTCCATCTCCCCGCACAGGGCCTGGCAGAACTTCAGGGTCAGGATGGGGCGCAGGCGCTTGCCCCCCGCCAGCAGGCTGTACCGCATGGCGTCCAGCAGCTCCCGCTGGGGCAGCGGGTCTGTAAAGCATTTTTCCAGTTCACCCTCCACCAGCCGGCGGGCCTGCTCATATTCCGCTTGATGATCCATGCTCATTCCCCGTCCTCAAAGGGGACTTCCTCCCCGGTCTGGCTGTTCAGCAGAAGGGTGACCTTCTGCTCCGCCTTGTCCAGCATCTCATTGCAGGCGCCGGCCAGCTTGGCGCCCTCCTCAAACAGCTTCAGCGACTCGTCCAGGTCGCACTCGCCCCGCTCCAGCCGCTTGACGATCTCCTCCAGCCGCTCCATGGCCTGCTCAAAGGACTGCTTCTTTACCGCCATGTCCGCTCCTCCTTTTCCGTGATCCGGCAGCGCAGCACGCCGTCGGACACCATCACGCTCAGTTCCTCCCCTGGCTCCGTCCGGGTCACGGAGGACACCACGCCGCCCTCATTCCGGGCGATGGCATAGCCCCGGCCCAGTACCTTCAAGGGGCTCATGGCGTCCAGGCCGGCGCTGAGACCGGCCATGGCCACCCGGCGGGCCCTGATCTGGCCCTTCAGTCCCTCCGCCAGCCGGCGCTGCACGCTGTCCAGCAGCATCCGCCGGTCCTCAATGGGGGCCCGAAGATCCCGCAGCATCCGGTTCTGACGCAGGCGGTCCAGCTCTTTCCGGGCCGCGGCCAGCCGGGCACTCTCCGCCGCCGCCAGCCGGTGGCTCAGGTGTTTGAGCCGCGCCCTGACCTCCGCCTGGTCGGGCACCGCCCGCTCCGCCCCGTTGGAGGGGGTGGAGGCCCGGGCGTCGGCCACATAGTCAGAGATGCTCACATCGGGCTCGTGGCCCACGGCGGAGATCACCGGGATATTGGACACATAAATGGCCCGGGCCACCGGCTCCTCGTTGAAGGCCCACAGGTCCTCCTTGGAGCCGCCTCCCCGGCCGGTGATGATCAGATCAATGTCATTCCGGTTGTTGACGGCGTGGATGGCGGAGGCGATCTCCTCCGCCGCCCCCTCGCCCTGCACCCGCACCGGCACCACCAGCACCTGGGCCATGGGCCAGCGGGCGCCCAGGATGCGGATCATGTCACGCACTGCCGCCCCCGCCGGGGAGGTGACCAGGGCGATTTTCCCGGGAAATTTAGGAAGGGGCAGCTTGCTCTCCGGGGCGAACAGCCCCTCCTTCTCCAGCCGGGCCCGCAGCTCCTCAAAGGCCAGGTCCAGGGCGCCCCGGCCATCGCTGATCAGCTCGCTGCAGTAGAGCTGGTACTGGCCGTCCCGGGGAAAGACCGACACCCGGCCGAAAGCCACCACGCTCATGCCGTTGGCGGGCCGGAACCTCAGCCGCACGGCGTCCCCCCGGAACATGACGCAGCGGATGCTGCTCTGCTGGTCCTTCAGGGAGAAATAGTGGTGCCCGGAGGGGTAGCATTTGTAGTTGGAGATCTCCCCCCGCACCAGAAGGCCGGTGAGCAGCTCGTCCCCGTCCATCAGCTTTTTCACATAGCCGTTGACCTGGGAGACGGAGAACACCGGAAACTGCGCCAGGTTCATCCCGCCGTCCCCCGTTCCAGGACCCGGTGGGTCAGGATGGCCACGCCCAGGGCATTGTCCGTGGAGTACTGGGGCGGGGCGAAGATGGCCCCCAGAGGCTCCAGCCGCCGCCGCAGCAGGGAGTTGGAGGACACGCCGCCGGAGCACAGCACCGGCAGGTCGCCGTAGGTCTTCTTCGCCCACTCCGTGGTGCGGGCCAGCACCGAGGCCAGGGTCTCCAGAGTATACCGGGCCGCATCCGCCGGGCTCGTCCCCTGCTCCACCATGGCACGGATCTTGTTCTCCATGCCGGAGAGGGAGAAATTCCCTTCGGACGTCTTAACTGTAAAGTGTTTTTCCTGTTCAGACTCACGGCTCAGGGCGTCCATGGCCTTGCCCGCCGGGAAGTCCATGCCCAGGCTCAGGCCGATGCGATCCACCAGCTGGCCGGCGGAGATGTCGGTGGTGCCGCCGATGACCTGGGCGGACACCAGGCAGCCCTCCGGCCGGACATAGAGCAGCTCGGTGGTGCCGCCGGACAGGTGCCAGGCCAGGTGGGGCATGTCCAGCAGCTCCTCATGGCCGGCAGACCAGGCCGCCGCCGCGATATGGCCCTGCTGGTGGGAGCAGGGAAAAAAGGGCACACCCAGCGCCGCGGCCAGGCTCCGCCCCTGCCCCTCACCCACCAGGAAGCAGGGCATATAGGAGCCCTCCACCTCCCGGGGGCGGGTGGACGCGCCCACCGCCGCGATCTCTCCGATCACGCCGTCGGCCCGCAGCTGCTCCACCATCAGGTGCAGCCGCTTCACATGCTGGAACAGGGCGTCGCTCTGGCGCAGGCCCAGGGCGCCCTCCGGCACCGTCAGCAGCTTTCCCCGGTTCTCCCCACCGGTCCCGTCGAACACGGCGGCGGAGGTGGTGTAGTTGCTGGTGTCAAATCCAAGGCAAAGATGGCACATGCCGCTCACCCCTGCTCCGGGAACTCCTCCCGGACAAAGGAGCCCAGGATTCCGTTGATGAACTTCACCACGTCATCGTCCACATAGCGTTTGGAGATCTCCACCGCCTCGTTGATGGCCGCCTTGTTGGGGATGTCGGGGCGGTAGAGGATCTCATACATAGTCTGGCGCATAATGGCCGCCGCCACCCGGTCAATGCGGGCAAAGCGCCAGCCCTTGGCGTATTTCTCGATATAGCCGTCCAGCTCGGCGCCGTGGTCGGCCACGCCCTGCACCAAGGTGCGGATGTAGCGCTCTTCCTCCTGGCCGGGGAACTCCCGGTACAAGGGCTCGTCCTCTCCCCGGGCGGCAAAGGCCTCCGGGGTCAGCTCACGCTCCAGCAGCTCCGCGGCCCCCCCGTCGGAAAAGGCCAGCTCAAAGGTCAGGTGCATCGCAATCTCACGGGCAGTACTTCTGGTCATGTCAGGTCCATCCTTTCCAGGCGGGCGCCTCGGCTTCCCTCTCATCCCGCCGTGGGGGCATAAACCCCCAATTTTGAATATACAAGGTATTATACACTGTGCCTTTGAAAAATGGAAGCCCTTTTCGGCCCAATCTCACGGAGATAAAAAATTGAGGCGTTTCAAAAGAGAAATTCAGTCCTGTCTGTCCGAACAGTCAATCAAAAAGTATACCCCGGAGAAAATTTTATAGGCCTGCCGCTTCCTTTCTCCCCGGAAAACGGCTATAATGAATACAATTTGCCAAACGGAAAAGGTGACCGCCATGCCGGAAGAAGTATTGAAAAACCTGTACCGCCTGTCCATCCCCCTGGTGGGCAATCCCCTTAAAGAGCTCAACGCCTACCTGATCAAAGGGAGTGACCGCAATCTGCTCATCGACACCGGCTTCCGCCAGTCCGCCTGCCGGGAGGCCCTGTTTGCCCAGATGGCGGAGCTTGGCCTGAAACCGGGCGATGTGGATGTGCTGCTCACCCACCTGCACTCCGACCACACCGGCCTGGCCCCCGACGCCGCCGGCGACACCGGGACCATCTACATCAGCCGCCGGGACCAGGGCGCCTTCGCCTCAGCGGAGGAGTGCCAGACCTACTGGTCGCAGGCGGAACAGCGTTTCGCGGCGGAGGGCTTCCCTCCCCAGCTCATCGCGAACATGGCAAGCAGCAACCCCGCCCGGACCATGGCGCCCCCCAACGCCGTCCCCCATGTCTGCCTGGAGGACGGGGACGTGCTGGAGGCCGGCGGCTATAAGCTGCGTGCTGTGCTGATACCCGGCCACACCCCGGGGCACATGTGCTTCTGGATGGAGGAACAGGGGGCCATGCTCCTGGGGGACCATGTGCTTTTCGACATCACCCCCAATATCACCGCCTGGGACGATCTGCCCGACGCCCTGGGGGCCTATCTGGACAGCCTGAGAAAAATCCGGGAATATGATGTGCGTCTCCCCCTCCCCGCCCACCGGGGCCGCGGGGACTTCCAGGCCCGCATCGACCAGCTGCTGCTCCACCACCGCCGGCGCCTGGACGAGGCTCTTTCGGCGGTAAAGGCTCACCCGGGCGCCCCCGCCTATGAGCTGGCCGGGTACATGACCTGGCAGATCCGCTCCAGAAGCAACACCTGGGAGGACTTTCCCCTGGCTCAGAAATGGTTCGCCGTGGGTGAGTGCATGTCCCATCTGGAGCGCCTGATGGCCGAGGGCCAGGTGCGCCGGGAGATGGAGAACGGCGTGGCGGCCTACTACGCGGTGTAGCGAAGCAGGCCATAAAGAATCAAAGAATCCGGCTGGTCTCCCGGTGGAGGCCGGCCGGATCTTTTACGTTTTGGCTCCGCGGGGCATAAAAACAGAGCCGGGCGTTCACCCGGCTCTGTCGGCGCACTCTTCACTTGGAAAAGGTCACTCCGGCGACCACCACGTTGACGCAGACCACATTGAGCCCGCTGGTGTTCTCCATGGCGCTCTTGACGGCGTTCTGGACCTCCTGGGCCACCTCGGGCACCACATAGCCGTACTTCACCAGCACGGAGATGTCCACGCACACATCATCGTTTTCCACGGCCAGGCGCACGCTCTTGGTCAGGGCCTTGCGGCTGACCGCGGCGGCAGCGTCGCTGCCCGCGCCGGAGCCCAGAGCGCCCACGCCCTCCACCTCCAGCGCCGCGGCGCCGGCGATGGCAGCCAGCACCTCTTCAGAGACATTGATGCTGCCCAGTTCCTCCTCACGGGAGATGTATTCCCTGCTCTCAGCCATGAGGCCTCACGCTCCTTTCGATTCAAGATCGAAGGTATTATACCACTTGAGCCGGTGAAATACAATCCCATTTTTCAGTTGACCGTTCAGGGCTCGGTCTCGATGATCTTGATCCGGTCGGCGGACAGGCCGGTCTCCTCCATGACGATCTCCACGATTTTGGCGATGTCGTTTTCATTGAGCCCGGTCTCCGTGGCCGACACCACCACGCTGACGCTGTTCTCGCTGATGAAGCACACGCAGTCGCCGTAGCCCTTGGCGGTCACCAGGTTCTCCACCTGGGCCTCCGACATGGTGAAGGCCGCCATGGCCTGGATGGAGGCGTTGGCCTCGTCCACCATGGCCTGGTCCGCCTTCTCATCCGCCGCCGCCTGCTGGAGCAGCTCCAGGGCGTTGTCCCGGGCCTGCTGGCGGTTCAGACGGGCGGTGGCGAAATAGCCGGTGCCCGTGCTCTGGCCGTCCTCCGTGGCGGAGGCCAGGGTGTCATCCCCGTCCCCCTCTGAGGAGCCGCTGACCAGGGTGGACTGACCCAGCACCTTGCTGCCGCTGTCGTCCTTGTCCTGGTCCCCGGGCGTCTGGTTGTTGTAGGACCAGTTGAGGTAGACCGCGGCCCCCACAAACAGCACGATCGCCACCACCACCGCGTTCCGCTTCCACATCTTCATCACATTTCCCTCCGTTGTTCCATATTTTCGGGGTCGTCAGGAACCCTTACATACCGTGATTCGGCTGGAGCTCAGCCCGGTCAACGCCGACAGCGCCCGGGTCAGCAGCAGCTGCACCTGGGGATCGTCCCCTCCCCGGCACACCACCAGCGCCCCCTGAAAGGTGGGATAGCGCTGGGTGATGAGGACGGCCTCCTCCCCCGAGCCGGTGGAGATGATCACCGTCTCCTCCCGCAGACTGCTCTTGTCGTCGGATTCGCTGGAGTCCCGGTCCGTGGCCAGCACCCGCTCCATTCCGGTGCGGACGGTGAGCATCACCGTCACCTCCCCCGCGCCGTCGACTTTGGACAGGATACGGCCCAGCTTCTCCTCCAGCGCCTCCACGGAGAAGTCCTCCTCCCCGCCCACCATGCCGGCGGTGTAGGCCTGCTGCCGGCCGCTGTCCCCGGTGGGCAGCAGGAGAAGAATGATCCCCGCGGCGATGAGTATGAGCACAAATTTGTACTGCTTCAGAAAGGCCGTCAGCTTTTCCGCGGACGGCATCGTGAACCTGAGCTTCATGGCTGTATCTCCTCAAAGTGCTGCCGCTGGGTGGGTATGCCCAGCTCCGTCTCCAGAATCCGGCTCAGCGCCTCCCGCTGCTCCTGGGTCCAGGCGCCCCGCACCGTGGCGCTCTCCGGGTAGGGTATGTCCGCCTGGTCCCGGGCCACGGTCACTGACACCGTGCACACCATGCCCAGCGCTTCCGCCTTGTCCAGAATATATGCGCCCGCGTTTTCCGCTATGATGGTTTCGTAGAGAAATTCGTTTTCCTCCTCCAACGCCTGGCTGTACTCCTCCGCCGCGGCCCGGTAGTCCTCCGTGATGCGGGACAGGTCCGCCGTGTCCAGCTTCACCACCGGACTGATGGCCGCCAGCAGCACCACCAGCCCGCCGGCCAGGCGGCACACCCGCTTGACGCCCCCCTCCGGCGCCAGGCTCTCCGCCAGCGCCAGCACCATGGCCGCGCAGGTCACACCCAGCAGCCAGTTTCTGATCCACTCCGTCATGCGCTCACCGCCGTAATTGAGGACACCAGCGCCACCAGCAGCAGCAGGCAGCAGGCTCCCATCATCCCCAGCAGCAGCCCGAAGGCCCCGCCGATCTGGTCCACCAGGCCGCAGACCCGGGCCGGCCCCACCGCCGCGGACACCGCGGCCACCAGCTTGTATATCAGATAGTGGGCCGCCAGGCGCATCAGGGGCAGCAGGCACAGCCCCAGGATGGTCACTGTGCCGAACACCCCTACCGTCCCCTTCAGCACACCGGCCGAGGCCAGAATGGTCTCCGCCGCGTCGGACAATATTCCGCCCACCACCGGGATGGCCCCCGAGATGGCGAATTTGGCGGCCTTGACGGTCATGGCGTCGGCGGTGCCCGCCACCACCCCGCTCACCGTCAGGTAGCCCACAAAGGCCAGCATCACCACGGTCAGAAGGGTGGTCACCGCCCATTTCAGCAACGCGGCAATGCGCTTGAGCCCTTCGTTTCCCAGGGCGGCGTGGGCCACCGAGGCGGCCAGATAGCCGTAGAGCAGCGGCACCAGCAGGGCGTCGATCAGATTGACCAGCAGGTCGGAGAACAGGGCCGCCGCCATCTGCCGCACCGCCGCCCCGGTCACCGCGCCGGTGGCTGCCGTCACCGCCGCCACCGTGGGCAGCAGCACATTGGCGAAGGAGGTCATGTTGCCGATGGTCTCCCGGCCCAGGCCCAGCATGGCGTTCACATCGGCCACGGCCACGGCGGCGATGGCCAGCACCCCAGCCAGGCTGACGGCGGGCACACGCCCTGTCCCCACCGTGCTGTATACCGTCTCCCCGTAGCCGCACAGCAGCACGATGACCATGAGCAGCACCCCGGAGCGTACCGCGCTCCGGATAATTCCCCCCGCCTCCCGGGTTCCGGTCTCCAGCAGGTCGGACAGGCCCTGGTCCAGCGTCTCCCCGTAGACCGCAGAGCCGCCGCTGTCCCTGGCGGCCCGCTCCAGGTCCCCGATCTCCAGAGCCTCCTCCTGGGCCGAGAGTACCTGCTCCGCGCTCATAGCCCGGGCGGGCTGGACCAGCAACGGCAGCAGGAGCAGCGGCAATATATTCAAGAGGAATTTCCGCTTCATAAGTATTCTCCCTACATCAGCTCTTTCAGCAGCTTCAGCACCGAGGACATCAGCGGCAGCACGGTCAGCAGGGCCAGCGCCGAGCCCGCCGTCTCCACCGCCGCCGCCAGGGCGCCCTCCTGGGCGTCCCGGCAGAAGTCGGCGGACAGCCGGGTGACGATGGCGATGCCCGTCACCTTCACCACCGGGGCGATCACCTCCGGCGCCAGTCCTCCCGCCTCCACCAGCTCCTCCATGAAAGCCACCACCGCGGCCAGCGCCCCGGAGCAGTACAGCAAAATCAGCGCCCCGGCGCAGATGGCCAGCACCACGGCCAGCTCCGGCGCCTGCTTCCGCACCACCATGGCGCAGACGGCGGCAATGATCCCCGCCGCCGCCACCTTCATCACATCGTTCATAGGTCGAACAGGTTCTTGACCATGTCGAACAGGTCGTTGATCTCCTGCACCACGATCATCAGCACCACCACCAGGGCCACCAGGGTGGTCATGGTGGCCATCTCGTCCCGCCCGGAACGGATGAGCACCTGGTTCAGCACGGACACCAGGATGCCCACCGCGGCGATTTTGAAAATCAGATCCACATTCATGGGTAACCCTCCTAAATGAGAAGAATCATCAGAAACGCGCCGGCGGTCAGCCCCAGCACGCCGTATACCCTGCCCTGCCGCGCCCGCCGCTCACCGGCCTGGACCCGGCGCTCCTCCAGCCTGTCCACCGCGAGGGCCAGCGCCCGGCGCTGGCTCTCGCCATCGTACCGGCCCAGCACGCCGCCCAGCTGCTCCAGCAGGGCCATGTCCGTCTGGTCCAGCCGCAGCTGGGCCGCCTCCGCCGCCTGGCGCCACACCGCTTGGAAGGTGCGCCCGTTCAGGTGGGAGGCCCCCCGGGCGCTCAGGCTGAAAAATTGGGACACCTCTCCCTCCGCCTCCGCCGCCGCCCGCTCCAGCAGCTCCGGCAGGGGTGCCAGGCGGTAATCCAGCTCCCGGATCATGGTCTCCAGGCCCAGGATCAGCTGCCGCAGATCCCACACCCGGCCGTCCAGCCGATGCACGGCGCACAGACCCAGCAGCCCCGATCCGGCAGCCAGGAGCGCCGCCCCCGCCAGCCGGATCATGACAGCGCCTCCACCCGGAAGGCGCGGCCGCCGCCGTCCCGGCTGACCAGCACCACCCGACGGAACACCCCCTCGGCCAGCAGGGAGCGGTAGACCGGGCGCCGGCGCAGGTCCTCCACCCCGCCCCCGTGGGCCGTGGCCAGCAGGGCCGCGCCGCAGCCGGCGGCCTCAGTCACGGCGGCCGCATCCGCGGGGTGGGTGATCTCATCCGCCGCCAGCACCTGGGGGTTCATGCCCCGCAGCAGGATGGCCAGGCCTTCCGCCTTGGGGCAGCCGTCCAGCACATCGGTGCGCCGCCCCACATAGAACTGGGCCTCCCCCCGCCACAGGGCGGCGATCTCCCCCCGCTCGTCCGCTACGCCCACACGCCGGGGCGTGACCCCGTCCCCATCGGACAGGGCGCGAATCAGGTCCCGCAACAGGGTGGTCTTGCCCGCCCCGGGCGGGCCCAGGATCAGGGTACTCTGAAACACGCCGTCCTCCAGCAGCTCCGGCAGGACCCTACCGGCTTGTCCCGTCACCGCCCGGGCCACCCGGATGGACAGGGAGGACAGATAGCGCAGCGAGATCACTTCCCCGTCCCGGCGGCTCACCGTGCCGCACAGGCCGATGCGGTGCCCGCCCCGCAGGGTCACAAAGCCGTTTCTGGTCTGCTCCAGCACCGTGTGGGCGGAGGCCTGGCTGGCGTTTTCCAGCACCTGGCGCAGGTGGCTCTCTGTGACGTTTTCCCCCTCCAGGCTCCGCTCTCCCGGCGGCAGCAGCACCGACATGGGAAAGCCCCGGCGCAGCCGCAGCTCCTCCGCCTCCACCCGCTCCTCCCGGCTCAGCGCCGCCAGGGCCCGGGCCAGCTCCTCCGGCAGCACCGCCGCCGCCTCGCCCAGCGCGTTGTGACACATCATCCGTCCCCTCCTTTGTGCTGTCCCATTGTATGAGGGCGTGTCCGCCTTTATGACGCTTGTCCGCCGCAAAAGAAAAGGGGCCCCCGAGGGGGCCCGCTTTCACGCCGGCATGGTCCTGATCCGCGCCACCGCCTCCTCCGTGTCCTCCCGCCCGCCGAAGGCGGTCAGCCGCAGATAGCCCTCACCGCAGGGCCCGAAGCCCGCCCCCGGTGTGGTGACCAGGGCGCACTTTTCCAGAAGCAGGTCGAAGAAGTCCCAGGAGGACAGGCCCTCCGGGGTCCTGACCCACACATAGGGGGCGTCTATCCCGCCGAAGGCGGTCAGTCCCGCCCCAGCCAGGCCGTCCAGGAGAATCCGGGCGTTGGCCCGGTAGTGGTCCAGCGCCCGGGCCGTCTGCCGCCGGCCCTCGGAGCTGTACAGCGCCTCCGCCCCCCGCTGCACCACATAGGGCACGCCGTTGAACCGGGCGGCCTGCCGCCGGGCCCACAAATCCCGGAGGCTGGCCCCGCCCCGGCGCAGGGCGCTAGGTATGACGGTGTAGGCGCAGCGGGTGCCGGTGAAGCCGGCGGTCTTGGAGAAGGAGCGGAACTCGATGGCGCAGGTCTCCGCCCCGGGGATCTCAAAGATGCTGTGGGGCAGCTCCGGACCGGTGATGAAGGCCTCGTAGGCCCCGTCGAACAGAAGCACCGCTCCCCGGCCGTTGGCCCAGTCCACCCACCGGCCCAGCTGCTCCCGGGTGGCCATGGCCCCGGTGGGATTATTGGGAAAGCACAGGTAGACCAGGTCGGCCCGCCCCTCCGGCGGCGTGGGCACAAAGCCGTTTTCCTCCGTACAGGGCAGGTAGCGCAGCCCGGTCCATCGCCCGCTCTCCCGGTCGTACTCCCCCGCCCGTCCGGCGATGGCCGCGGCGTCGGCGTAGGCGGGATAGACCGGGTCGCACAGGGCCACCACGTTGTCCCCGCCGAACAGGTCCAGAATGCCGCCGCAATCGCTCTTGGCCCCGTCGGACACGAAGATCTCCTCCGGCGAGACGTCCACCCCCCTGGCCCGGTAGTCCCACTGGGCGATGGTCTGCCGCAGAAAGAGGTAGCCCTGCTCCGGGCCGTAGCCGTGAAAGCCCGCCGCCGTGCCCATCTCCGCCGACGCCCGGGCCATGGCCTCCGCCGCCGCTCCGGGCAGGGGCAGGGTCACATCCCCCACCCCCAGGCGGATGAGCCGGCGCTCCGGATGGGCGGCGGCAAACTCCGCCGCCCGGCGGGCGGTCTCGGTGAACAGGTAGCTGCCGGGCAGCTTCAGAAAGTTCTCATTGATCCGCGCCATCCCGCGCCTCCCCCGTCAGCCGTCCCTCGAACACCTCGGCGGCGGGCCCGGTCATGAGCATATGCCCGTCCTCCTCCCGCCATAGCAGCTCCAGCTCCCCGCCCGGCAAAGCGGCGGTGGCCCGGCGGGGAGCCCGGCCCAGCCTCACCAGGGCCGCCAGCGCCGCGCAGGCGCCGGTGCCGCAGGCCATGGTCTCGCCGCTCCCCCGCTCCCACACCCGCAGCTCCAGCCTGTCCCGGCCCGCCGGGCGGACGAATTCCACGTTGACCCCGCCGGGGAACTGAGGGTGGCGTTCCAGCAGCGGCCCCAGCCAGCACACATCCACCGCCTCCGGGTCCTCCACCGGCAGCACAAAATGGGGATTTCCCATTGACACCTCAACACCTGTATAGTCTCTCCCCTTTACATATACAGTGCGGCGCTGACCAACCTCAGGCACCCCCATGTCCACCGTGACGCCGGCCACCCGGCCGCCCTGCAGGTGCAATTCCAGCTGCCGCGGGCCGGCCATGGTCTCGATGGTCAGACGCTCTTTGTCTGTCAGCCCCCTGTCGTGGACATACTTTCCCAGGCACCGGATCCCGTTGCCGCACATGGCCCCCTCAGAGCCGTCGGCGTTGAACATCCGCATGCGGAAGTCCGCCGTGTCCGAGGGGCAGATGCAGATGATCCCGTCGCCCCCCACGCCGAAGTGCCGGTGGGACAGCCGCCGGGCCAGTTCCGGGAGATCGCCGGGCACGGCGTCCATGCAGTTGAGATAGATGTAGTCGTTGCCCAGGCCGTGCATTTTGGTAAATACCATGGGTCCCCCCTCCTTTTTGCGGAAAAAAGGACGGCAGCTGACCGCTGCCGTCCTTTTCTTCCGTGTAATGCAATTTATATGCGTCTCAGTAGTTGATCATGTATTTATCCCGCTCCCAGCTGGAGACGCGGGTGCGGTACTCGTCCCACTCGGCCTCCTTGCCGGCGATGTACTGGCTGGACACATGGTCGCCCAGGGTGTTCATGATGAGCTTATCCTTCTTCATGCAGATCAGGGCCTCCTCCAGAGAGCCGGGCAGGGACTCGATGCCACGGCGCTTGCGGGCGGCGGGAGACATGGCGAAGATGTTGTCGGTGATCTCGGCGGGAGGCACCATGCCCTTCTCGATGCCGTCCAGGCCGGCGGCCAGGCAGACAGCCAGGGACAGATAGGGGTTGCAGCAGGGATCGGGGCTGCGCAGCTCCACACGGGTGGACTGGCCCCGGGCGGCGGGGATACGGATGAGGGCGGAGCGGTTGGAGGCCGACCAGGCCAGGTAGCAGGGAGCCTCGTAGCCGGGCAGCAGGCGCTTGTAGGAGTTGACCAGGGGGTTGGTCACCGCGGCCATGCCCTTCACATGGTACAGCAGGCCGGCGATGAAGGAATAGGCCTCTCCGGACAGGCCCTTCTCCCCCTCGGGATCGTAGAAGATGTTGCGGCCATTCTTGAACAGGGACATGTTGGTGTGCATGCCGGAGCC
>JBJEYO010000178.1:0-5801 GCA_051886935.1 Candidatus Enterenecus sp.
GCCGCGTCCAGCTCGGCCTGCCGCTCGTCCAGCAGGGCGGTGTTCTCCTCATATTGGGCCAGACCGTCCTCGTACTCCGCCAAGCCCTCCTGATAGCTTGCCAGGCCCTCGTTGTACTGCTCCAGGCCGGAGTCGTACTCCGTCTGGGCGTCGTTCAGGGCCTTGGCCGCGTCGGCCAGCTCCGCCCGGCCGTTTTTCAGCTCCCGCTCCAGGGTGGCCTGGCCGTCGTAGTAGTCCTGCCAGCCCTCGTCCAGCTGGGCCCGGGCGTCGTCCAGCTCCGCCTGGGCGTCCACCAGCTCCTGCTCGGCCTCCGCCCTAGCGTCATCCAGCTCGGCCTGGGCGTCGTCCAGCTCGGCCATGGCGTCCCCGATGATGGAATCATAGCGCAGCTGGGCCCGCTCGTCTCCCAGAGGCTCCAGGCCGTCCACCAGGGCCTCCATCCGGTCCTCATATTCGTCGCCGTAGCTGTCCAGCCCCTCCAGTCCGGAGCCGGTGAAGTAGGCGATGGAGTAGTAGTCCGCGGTCAGATTCTCCCCGGGCACGAACACGATGCCGTCCAGGGAGCCGTCACCCAGAGCGGTGGTGCCCCGGTCGGTGCCCACATACAGGGGGCAGATGACGGTGCCCACCACGGTGAAGGAGGTGCGGGCCAGAGCGTCCTCGTCCCCCTCCTCCAGGGTCAGCTCCAGGGTGTCCCCCAGCTCCATGCCCATGGCCGCCAGGAACAGGCTGTCGGTGACGCACTCGTCCGCCGCCTCGGGCAGGCGGCCCTCCACTACCTCCAGCAGATTGAGCCGCTCCGGCATGGAGCGGATGCTCACGATGCGGTCAACGGCGGTGGCATCTACGGTGCGCACGCCCTCCACCAGCTCCACGCCCTCCGCCGCGGCCAGGGCGGCCAGGTCGTCATCGGTGATGCCCAGGGTGGAGATGGCGTAGCCGTCCATCAGGTGGGTACGGTCATAGTAGTTGTCGGCGGTATATTCCATGTCGGGCGCCGTGGCCCGCAGGCCGGCCAGAAAGGCCACCGCCAGGGCGGACAGCACCAGAATGGACAAAAACCGGCTGAAGGTGTTTCTGACCTCCCGGAGGGCGTCGGTGGTCAGGCGGTTCTTTCGCTTCACCATTCGATCTCCTCCACCGGGGTGGGATGCTCGTTGAGGAGCATCTTCTCCACCTTTCCGCTCTTGATGTGGATGACCCGGTCCGCCATGGGGGTCAGGGCGGTGTTGTGGGTGATGACCACCACCGTCATGCCCTCATTGCGGCAGGTGTCCTGCAGCAGCTTCAGGATTTGCTTGCCGGTCACATAGTCCAAGGCGCCGGTGGGCTCGTCGCACAGCAGCAGCTTGGGGTTTTTGGCCAGGGCCCGGGCGATGGCCACCCGCTGCTGCTCGCCGCCGGAGAGCTGGGCCGGGAAGTTGTTCAGCCGGTGGCCCAGACCCACCCGCTCCAGCACCTCTTTGGCGTCCAGGGGGTGGTCGCAGATCTGGGCGGCCAGCTCCACATTCTCCAGGGCGGTCAGGTTCTGCACCAGGTTATAGAACTGGAACACAAAGCCGATGTCGTGCCGCCGGTAGCCGGTGAGCTGTTTGGCGTTGAAGTTGCTGACCACAGTGCCGTCCACCGTGATGGTGCCGCCGGAGCAGGCGTCCATGCCGCCCAGCATGTTGAGCACCGTGGTCTTGCCCGCGCCGGAGGGGCCCACGATGATGGCGAACTCCCCCTTCTCGATGGCGAAGTCCACCCCGTCCACGGCGTTGATGGTCACCTCGCCCATCTGATAGGTCTTTTTCACTTGTTCAAAGGTTATGTAGCTCATGCTTTCCACCGCCATACGTTTTTTTACTTTTAATATTATACCGCCGGAGCTTTTGTGCAAGATTTTCCCGTAAAAATTAACCAAAAGTTCACACTGTTTCCCGCTGAAGCGACAGTTTTCGCGGTGTTTTCCTGACAAAGCCGGCTGTTAGTGTTGACTAACACCTCTACCGTGCCTTATAATCCCATATGATAAGGGAGTAGTCAGCGGCGTTTCCCCGCCGCGGCGCGGCCAACATACTGGCGCTTGGCGCCTGGCCCCGCCTGAAACGATGAGACTTATCCGCGGATGCGGGTATGGTCTCTTTTTTTCTGTCCCGCATACCTATCTACAAAAGTGAGGTACATATTATGGGATTCGTTGAATTGCTGCTCCTGGCCGTGGGCGTGTCCATGGACGCCCTGGCGGTGGCCATCTGCAAGGGGCTGTCCATCCGGGAGCTGAAGCCCCGCCACGCCCTCATCGTGGGCGCCTGGTTCGGCGTGTTTCAGGCGCTGATGCCCCTCATCGGCTATCTGCTGGCCTCCGCCTTCGCTGACCTGATCACCGCGGTGGACCACTGGATCGCCTTTGTGCTGCTGGCCATCATCGGCGGGAATATGATCCGGGAGGCCCTGAGCAAGGAGGAGGAGAAGTGCGACCCCTCCCTGTCCTTCACCTCCATGCTCATGCTGGCGGTGGCCACCTCCATCGACGCCCTGGCCGTGGGCGTCACCTTTGCCTTTCTCCAGGTGGACGTTCTGCCCGCGGTGCTGCTCATCGGCCTGTGTACCTTTATCATCTCCGCCATCGGCGTGGAGATCGGCCATGTGTTCGGCATGCGCTTCAAGTCCAAGGCCGAGCTGCTGGGCGGCGCGGTGCTCATCTTCATCGGCGTGAAGATCCTGCTGGAGCATCTGGGGGTCCTCTCCTTCTGATCCTCCATACCATTAAATAATATATAAAAGCGCTGCCGCGGAGGATCTCCTCCGCGGCAGCTTCTTTTTCAGTTCAGATCATTCCTCGTCCAGAGACACGGACAGGACCTCGTCCTCCTCGGGCTCGTCAGCCTCGGGACCCTCGGGGAAGTCCTCGTGCTCCGCCTTGGCGGCGGCCGCGGCGGCGTTGACGCTGTCGTAGCGGTCCTCCTCGTGGACCTCGTCCTCGATCTCGTCATACTTGCGGTAGGCGGCCAGGCCAGAGCCGGCGGGGATCAGCTTACCGATGATGACGTTCTCCTTCAGGCCCAGCAGGCGGTCCACCTTGCCCTTAATGGCGGCCTCGGTCAGAACCTTGGTGGTCTCCTGGAAGGAGGCGGCGGACAGGAAGGACTCGGTGGCCAGAGAGGCCTTGGTGATACCCAGCAGGATGCGGGTGCAGGTGGGCATCTGCAGCTCACCGCCCAGCTCGTTCTTCTCGCCGGCGGCGATGCGCTCCTCCACGGCCCTGCAGGCATCCTTGTACTCGATGATGTCCACGGTGGAGCCGGACAGCAGGGTGGAATCCCCGCCCTCCTCCACGCGCACCTTGCGCATCATCTGGCGGACGATGACTTCGATGTGCTTGTCGTTGATGTCCACGCCCTGCTGACGGTAGGGCTTCTGGACCTCCTGGATCAGGTAGTTGTGGACCGCATCCACGCCCCGGACACGCAGCACGTCGTGGGGAGACAGGGCGCCGTCGGTCAGCTCCTGACCCTTGGTGACGGTGTCGCCGTTCTTCACCCGCAGGCCGGCGCTGTACGGGATGGCGTAGGTGACCACCTCGCCGTCATCGGCGGTGATGGTGACGTTGCACAGGGTGGAGCGCTTGGCCTCCTCCAGGGAGACCACGCCGCTGATCTCGGCCAGCTGGGCCATCTTCTTGGGCTTGCGGGCCTCGAACAGCTCCTCAACACGGGGAAGACCCTGGGTGATGTCGCCGCCGGCCACGCCGCCGGTGTGGAAGGTACGCATGGTCAGCTGAGTGCCGGGCTCGCCGATGGACTGGGCGGCGATGATACCCACCGCCTCGCCCTGGCCCACAGGCTCGCCGAAGGCCAGGTTCATGCCGTAGCAGCGGGCGCACACGCCGGTGCGGGCCTCGCAGGTCAGCACGGAGCGGACGCGGATGGACACCTTGCGGTCGGGGTCGCCCTCGGCCGCGGCCTGCTCATGGAGCTTCTTCTCAATGAACTCGGCCTCGGCGGTATCCACCAGGTGGTCGCGGCCCACCAGCACCTCGCCGGTCCGGTAGTCCACGAAGTCCTCGGACAGGTAGCGGCCGCGCAGGCGCTCCTTCAGAGTCTCGATGACCTGGCCGTTCTCGCTGATCTCGGAGATGGTGATGCCGTCGTGAGTGCAGCAGTCCTCCTCACGGATGATGACCTCCTGGGACACGTCCACCAGACGGCGGGTCAGATAACCGGAGTCGGCGGTACGCAGAGCGGTGTCGGCCATGCCCTTACGGGCGCCTCTGGAGGAGATGAAGTACTCCAGCACGGACAGACCCTCACGGAAGTTGGACTTGATGGGGATCTCGATGGTACGGCCGGAGGTGTCGGCCATCAGGCCGCGCATACCGGCCAGCTGACGGATCTGAGCCTGAGAACCACGGGCGCCGGAGTCCGCCATCATGAAGATGGGGTTGTAGCGGTCCATGCTCTTCTGCAGGGCGTCGGACACGTCGGCGGTGGTCTTCTCCCAGGCGGACACCACCAGGCGGTAGCGCTCGTCGTTGGTCAGGAAGCCGCGCTTGTACTGGTTCTCGATCTTGACCACTTCCTTCTCCGTGGCGGCGATGAGCTCCGCCTTCTGGGCGGGAACGGTCATATCCGCGATGGCCACGGTCAGGGAGCCCCGGGTGGAGAACTTATAGCCCCGGGCCTTGATGGTGTCCAGCACGCCGGCGGACACGGTGAAGCCGTGCTTGGCGATGCACTTGTCGATGATCTTGCCCAGCTGCTTCTTGCCGCAGATGAAGTTGATCTCGGGCTCGAACATCTCCTCGGGATCGCTGCGGTCCACGAAGCCCAGGTCCTGGGGGATGCCCTCGTTGAAGATCAGGCGGCCCACGGTGGTGCGCACCATCCTGCTGCGCTGCTCACCGTCCACCTCCACATAGCGGCGGACCATGATGGGCTCGTGCAGGTCCAGCTCGCCCTCGTCATAGGCCAGGCGGGCCGCGATGTCGCCGTCAAAGCAGCTGTAAACCTCACGGGCCTTGCCGTCCACGGCCTCGGCGCACAGGGCGGGGGTGGTGCGGTACCAGCGGTTGGCGCTCTCGTCCCGGACCCAGATACGGTCGTTGGGAAACAGGGTGCCGTCGGCCAGGGCCTGAGCGGCCTCAGCGGTGGTGTTGTAGGAGCGGTCGGGATCGTGCTCGGGGTCCCGCTCGTAGGTCAGGTAGTAGGAGCCCAGCACCATGTCCTGAGTGGGCACGGTGACGGGGCCGCCGTCGGCGGGGCGCAGCAGGTTGTTGGCGGCCAGCATCAGGATGCGGGCCTCGGCCTGGGCCTCGGCGGACAGGGGGACATGGATGGCCATCTGGTCGCCGTCGAAGTCGGCGTTGAAGGCGGTACACACCAGGGGGTGCAGCTTCATGGCGCGGCCTTCCACCAGCACGGGCTCAAAGGCCTGGATGCCCAGGCGGTGCAGGGTGGGCGCGCGGTTGAGCATGACGGGATGCTCCTTGATGACGAACTCCAGGGCGTCCCACACGGCGGGAGAGGCCTTATCCACCATCTTCTTGGCGGACTTGATGTTGTTGGCGTGGCCGTCCTCCACCAGCTTCTTCATGACGAAGGGGCGGAACAGTTCGATGGCCATCTCCTTGGGCACGCCGCACTGATAGATCTTCAGCTCGGGGCCGACCACGATGACGGAACGGCCGGAGTAGTCCACACGCTTGCCCAGCAGGTTCTGGCGGAACCGGCCCTGCTTGCCCTTCAGGAAGTCGGACAGGGACTTCAGCGCCCGGTTGTTGGCGCCGGTGACGGCGCGGCCCCGGCGGCCGTTGTCGA
>JBJEYO010000179.1:0-5770 GCA_051886935.1 Candidatus Enterenecus sp.
CCGTCCCCCTGGACGCCCACGGAGCGCATGTTGGTCAGCACCGCGAAATACTGGTCCATGGTGCCCTCCAGATGGGCCTTGGCGATCTCCTCCCGGAAGATGAAGTCTGCCAGGCGCAGGGTGTCCAGCTTCTCCTTGGTGATGTCGCCGATGACCCGGATGGCCAGGCCGGGGCCCGGGAAGGGCTGGCGCATGACCAGGTACTCCGGCAGGCCCAGCTCCCGGCCCAGCTGCCGCACCTCGTCCTTGAACAGAAGGCGCAGGGGCTCGATGATCTCCTTGAAATCCACATAGTCCGGCAGGCCGCCCACATTGTGGTGGCTCTTGATAACCGCGGCGCCCGCCTTGCCGCTGCCCGACTCAATCACATCGGGATAGATGGTGCCCTGCACCAGATAGTCCACCTTGCCGATCTTCCTGGCCTCCGCCTCAAAGACCCGGATAAACTCCTCACCAATGATCTTGCGCTTGCGCTCCGGCTCGGACACACCCGCCAGCTTGCCCAGGAACAGCTCCTCGGCGTTGGCCCGCACAAAGTTGATGTCCCACTTGGCGAAGGCGGCCTCAACCTCGTCGCCCTCGTTCAGGCGCATGAGGCCGTGGTCCACGAACACGCAGGTCAGCTGGCTGCCCACGGCCTCCGCCACCAGGGCGGCGGCCACGGAGGAGTCCACGCCGCCGGACAGGGCCAGCAGCACCTTGCCGTCCCCCACCTTCTCCCGAATCTGGCGGATGGCGGTCTCCTTGTAATCCCCCATGGTCCAGTCGCCGGCGGCGCCGCAGACCTCGTAGAGGAAGTTGCGGATCATGTCCACGCCGTGCTCGGTGTGGTTGACCTCCGGGTGGTACTGCACGCCGTAAAAGCCCCGGCTCTCGTCGCAGATGGCCACGTTGGGGCAGGCGTCGGAGCGGGCCGCCAGGGCAAAGCCCTCGGGCACCTTCTCCATATAGTCGCCGTGGCTCATCCAGGTAACTCCCTCGGCGGGCAGCCCCTTGAACAGCCGGCAGCTTGTGTCAAAATAGGTCCTGGTCTTGCCGTACTCCCGGGCGGAATCCTCCTGAGCCGCGGTGACACGGCCCCCCAGCGTGTGGGCCATGAGCTGGCAGCCGTAGCAGATGCCCAGCACGGGCACCCCCCAGGTGAAGATGTCCGGGTCCACCTTGGGAGAGTCCTCCAGGTAAACGGAGTTGGGACCGCCGGTGAAGATGATCCCGATGGGGGCCATGGCCTTCAGCTCGGCCAGCGGGGTGGTGTAGGGCTTGACCTCGCAGTAGACTCCGCACTCGCGGACGCGGCGGGCGATGAGCTGGTTGTACTGGCCGCCGAAATCCAGTACGATGACAGTTTGATGGGACATGGGTGAGCCTCTCTTTCCTCAGCCAGATTGTATGTCACAATATTAGCCTAAATTCCGAAAAAAAACAATCGTTCCGGCAGCATTTTTTTCGTCCGGGCAAAAATACGGTGGTTTGGACAAATCAGGGGCATAGCCCGGCCCCGGTGGGGGCAAAATGTCAAGGATGATCTCTCTCATTTTTCCCTGTGGGGTGATTTTTTGTTTGTCGTACTCATTCGCACCGTGGTGCTCTACTTGCTCATCATCGCGGGCCTGCGCCTGCTGGGCAAGCGGCAGCTGGGGGAGCTGGAGCCCTCCGAGCTGACCCTGGCCCTCATCATCGCAGACCTGGCCTCCGTCCCCATGCAGGACAACGGCATTCCCCTGCTGTCCGGGCTGATTCCCATTGTGGTGCTGCTGTGCCTGGCCACCATTCTGTCGGTGCTGTCCACCAAGTCTATCCGGTTCCGGGTCCTGCTGTGCGGCAAGCCCACCGTGGTCATCGCCGACGGAAAGATTTTGGAGCAGGAGCTGCGCCGGAACCGCCTGACGGTGGACGAGCTGCTGGAGGAGCTGCGCATCCAGGGCCACGCCGACCCCAGCCAGGTGAAGTTCGCCGTGCTGGAGACCAACGGGCAGCTGTCCGTGCTGCCCATGGGCACCCAGATGCCGGTGACCGCCAAGCAGATGAAGCTGCCGCCGGAACCCACGGTCATGCCCATCATCATCATCAGTGACGGGCGTCTGCTGTCCAGGAACCTGGCCTCTCAGGGGATGGACGAGACCTGGCTCCGTAAGGAGCTGACCCACCGGGGTCTGAGCTCCCCTGAGCAGGTGTTTCTGCTGACGGTGGACCAGGTGGGCAACACCTACTGCGTGCCGAAGGAGGGCGTGAAATGAGGCGGCTGTGGCTGACTGTGGGCGTGATCGTGCTGCTGGCCGCCCTGTGCGGCTTTCACCTGTTCCTGCTGGACCGGCTCACCGGGGAGCTGATCCAGCAGGTGGAGCGGTCCAACGACTGTCTGTACCGGGACGACTGGGAGGGCGCCCGGGCGGCGGTCCAGGAGGCCTATGAGCTGTGGGAGTCCCGGGCGCTCTATCTCCACACCACCCTCCACCACGAGGACATTGACGTGGTCCGCGCCTCCCTCCGGGAGGCCATGGCCTACCTGGACATTCAGGAGGACAAGGCGGAGTGCCTGGCGGTGAATGCCCGGCTCATCAACCAGCTGGAGCTGCTGCTGGAGGCGGAACTGCCCACCATTAAAAATCTGATGTGACAAGAGAGGAGCGGAGGGGCTCAGGCCCCTCCGCTCCTCACCGTCCGCACGTCTCAGTACTGGCTGCCGCCGGACTTCTTATTCTCGCTGCTGTTGGACTTCTTGTTCTCGGTGTTGGAATTGCTGCGGTTCTTGGCGCCCTGGCCGTTCTGCTGGTTCTTGCAGTCCTGGCCCTTGCTGTTCTGACCGCTCTGCTGGGTCTTGTTTTCGGAGTTGTTGTTCAAAATTCTCACCTCACTGACCCAAGTATGCCCATCCGGGCGGATTTCTTTCGCCAATGCCAAATATTTTTTGAAAACCCATACACAAAGCGGTTTCCCTGTGCTATAATTTACAAAATGCCGCGATTTTGGGCGGGCGCCCCCACCCCGCCTGTACGAAAGGATGAGCCAGCCGTGAAATGCCCCTATTGTTCCCACCCGGAAAGCAAGGTTGTGGACTCCCGCCCCGCTGACGAGGGCAGCAGCATCCGCCGCCGCCGGGAGTGCCTGGAGTGCCACCGCCGCTTTACCACCTATGAGACCATGGAGAGCCTGCCCCTGGTGGTCATCAAGCGGGACGGCAGCCGCCAGGCCTTCGACAAGAGCAAGCTGCTGGGCAGTATGCTCAAGGCCTGCGAGAAGCGCTCGGTGCCCATGTCCACCCTGGAGCGGCTGGCCGATGAGATCGAGCAGTCCCTTCAGAACGAGATGGAGCGGGAGATTCCCTCCACCCGCATCGGTGAGCTGGTCATGGAGAAGCTGAAGGATGTGGACGAGGTGTCCTATGTGCGCTTTGCCTCGGTGTACCGCCAGTTCAAGGACATCAGCACCTTCATGGCCGAGCTGAACAAGCTGCTGCAGGAGAAGTGAGCGGCCATGGAGCTCATTGACCTGGACCACTGGCCCCGGCGGGCCCAGTTTGAACACTTTTCCTCCCTGTCCGACCCCTTTTACAACGTGACCTTCACCCAGGACGTCACCGGGCTGTACCGCTATGTGAAGGCCCACGGCCTGTCCTTCTACTACTCTCTCGTCTACCTGGCCACCCGGGCGGTCAACGAGGTGGAGGCCTTCCGCTGCGACATTCAGGACGGGCGGGTGGTGCTGCTGGATGAGCGCGCCCCCAGCTTCACCGACCTGAAGCCCGGCTCCGACGCCTTTCACATTGTCACCATGCCCTGCCGGGGCACCATGGCGGAGTTCTGCGCCGAGGCCCGGCGGCGCAGCGCGGAGCAGGACTGTTTTCTCAACCAGGCGGCGGAGAGCCGCTCCCTTATCTACTTCTCCTGCCTGCCCTGGGTGGAGCTCACCGCCCTGACCAACGAGGGGCTCACCGATCCCGACGACTCCATCCCCCGCATCGCCTGGGGCAAATACCGGGACGAGGGCGGGCGGAAGACCCTGGGGCTCTCCCTGGAGCTGAACCACCGCTTCGTTGACGGCGTACACATCGGAAAGTTTGCCGCCGCCCTGACCCGCATGATCAACGAGCTGTAAAAAATCACCCGCCGGCGGCGGGTGATTTTTTCATATTGGTTTGTGGGGGATCACTTGGTGCCGAAGATGCGGTCGCCGGCATCGCCCAGGCCGGGGACGATGTAGCCGTGCTCGTTCAGCTTCTCATCCACCGCGCCGGCGTAGATGTCCACGTCGGGGTGGTTTTTCTGGACGCAGTCGATGCCCTGGGGAGCGGCCACCAGCACCATCAGCTTGATGTGCTCGCAGCCCCGGCGCTTCATCTCGTCGATGGCGGCGCAGGCGGAGCCGCCGGTGGCCAGCATGGGATCCACGATCAGGATCTCCCGCTCGGCGATGTCCTTGGGCATTTTGCAGAAGTAGACATGGGGCTCCAGAGTATCCTCATCCCGGTACATGCCGATGTGGCCCACACGGGCAGAGGGAATCATGCGCAGCACGCCGTCCACCAGGCCCAGACCGGCCCGGAGGATGGGCACCACGGCCATCTTCTTGCCCGCCAGCGTGGGAGCCTCGGTCTCGCAGATGGGCGTTTCGATGTGCTTGGTGGTCAGAGGCAGGTCCCTGGTGGCCTCGTAGGTGATGAGCATCCCAATCTCGGACACCAGATCCCGGAAGTCCTTGACGCTGGTGTTCTTGTCCCGCATGATGGTCAGCTTGTGGGCCACCAGAGGGTGGTCCATAACGTGCACCTTGCTGTTGTTCTCGTACATAATATCCCGATCCCCTTCCAATAATTCAGTTGTTCCGCCCTTCCCGCTCCAGGCGCTCCCGCTCGGCCTGGCTCAGGCGGTGGTATTGAGGCGTCAGCTGTCCGGCAGGCACCAGCCTGTCCGCTTTCGCAAGCTCCAGGGCGGCCCGTGCCACCCCCCAGGCGGTCTGGTAAATCAGGTGGGGCGGCATCAGGACGGCGGGTACGCCGGCGTTCTCAAAGGCATTATAGCACAGCCGCGCCCCGTCTCCAACCAGAATCTGCGTCTTTCCCGATTTTTTTGCCTCCTCCGCCAGCTCCTCCAGGCCCACCGCCCGGTCCTCGCACAGGCGGGTGAGTACGCCGCCCCGGGCTGTGAACCGGGCGTTGTACACCTGCCGCCGCCGGGCGTCCATGACGGCGCAGATTTCCCCCTCCATGTGGGCGCACTGCCAGGCCATGGACTCCAGGGTGGAGCAGGGGGCGCAGGGCTTGTCCCCCGGCCAGGCCAGCCCCTTGGCGGCGGCCACGCCGATGCGGATTCCGGTGAAGGAGCCGGGGCCGGCGGCCACGGCGATCACGTCCATCTCCTCCAGCGTCAGGCCGGTGTTCTTCATCAGGTCGCTGACCATGGGCATGAGCGTGGCGGAGTGGGTCAGGCCGCTGTTCTGAAAGGACTGGGCCAGCAGCTTCTCGTCCTCGGTCACCGCCACGGAGGCGGTGACGGCGGAGGTCTCCAACGCCAGTATTTTCACAGCTCCACCCCCTCGATGGTAATGACCCGGCTGTTCTCGCCCTCACCGCGGAGAATGGACACCCGGATGGCGTCCTCCTCCATGGCCTCGGCCACGTTCTCGCTCCACTCCACGGCGCACACGCCGCCCCGGGCCAGGTAGTCCTCCCAGCCGATCTGGAACAACTCGTCGGCGCTGCCCAGGCGGTACATATCAAAGTGGAACAGGGGCAGCCGTCCCCCTTCGTACTCGTTGACGATGGTGAAGGTGG
>JBJEYO010000180.1:0-5752 GCA_051886935.1 Candidatus Enterenecus sp.
TGACCGCAGCCCCGCCTTTGCCTGCATCGGCGCCATTTTCGGCATGGGCAGCGACCGGGAGAACTCCAAGCTCAACGGAGGGAACCGGCTGTTCGGCACCCTGATCGGCGGACTGCTGGGGATGGCCCTGTTCCGTTTCTACCTGATCTTCCACCCCCAGGGGGGCAAGTCGCTGATGCTGGTGCCGCTGGCGTTTATCGGCACGGTGCTGCTCATCCTGCTGTGTCAGGTCTTCTGGGTGGGCGGCGTTCAGCCCGGCGGCGTGGTGCTGTGCATCATCCTGTTCAACACCCCGGTGGACACCTACGTCAGCTATACCCTCAACCGCATTCTGGACACCAGCATCGGCGTGATCGCCTCCCTGGCGGTGAACAGCGTGTTCCCCGGCGGGTTTACCTTCGACTGGATGAAGCGGCTGCACAGCAAGCTGCGGGGAAACCCGGCCTCCGCCCCGGAGGGGGAGCCGGAAGAATAATACTGTAAAAGAGGCCGCCCGCGGGCGGCCTCTTTCTTTACAGCTGCTGAAACAGCAGCCCCTTTTCCGTGCTGTAAAAATACAGCGTGCCGTGGCGGCGGAGGGGCAGGCGGGCCTGAAGCTCCCACTCCGGATACTGCTTCAGGATCTGCACGCTGTCCCCGGTGACGAAGGCCAGAAAGGAGATGTAGTTCTCCTTGGTCATGGGGTGGCTGCCGGTGATGAACCACTCGTCCTCCACCTGCTCCACCCGCAGCCGGTCCTCTCCGGCGGCCTTCTGGGCGGCCAGAGGGGCCAGCGCCTTGCCGCAGCAGGCGGTCTGGATATTCCCCGTGGCGGCGGTGATGCTGCCGCAGACGGGACAGACAAAAAACTTCACTTTCTTCATATTTCCCGGCACAAGACTGTTCTCAGCCAGACTGCCGGACAGCAGCGCCTCCACCTGAACGCCCAGGGCGGCGGCCAGGGCGTTGAGCAGGGTCACGTCCGGGCAGCCCAGGCCGTTTTCCCACTTGCTGACCGCCTTGGGGCTGATGCCCAGCCGGTCGGCCAGCTCCCTTTGGGTCAGGCCCTGCTCCAGCCGCAGGCGGCGGATCAGCGCGCCGGTTTTTGCACAGTCCATGTGTCATTCACCTCCGGGTACTATCATAGCCGGGACGGGCCGGGAAAGCAATCCACGCTCCGTGGACTCAGCCGATGGAGACCACCTGATAGCCCGCCTCGGTGACGGCGGCGCGGATGGCCTCGTCGGACACATCGCCGGTGACCACGGCGGTCTTGCTGTCCAGGTCCACGGCGGCGGAGGCGCCGGGGATGGCGTTCAGGGCCTGCTCCACGTGGGCGCGGCAGTGCTGGCACATCATGCCTTCAATGATGACTTTCTTTTCCATGGGTTTCATTTCTCCTTTCATTTCTGAGACGGCGGGGCCGTCAGGTCTGCGGATGGACGGTTTGAAGAAGCGCAGGCGCAGGGCGTTGGTCACCACACACACCGAGCTCAGGCTCATGGCGGCGGAGGCCAGCATGGGGGAGAGCTGGATGTGCAGCAGGGGGTACAGCGCGCCGGCGGCCATGGGGATGCAGAGGATATTGTAGAAGAAGGCCCAGAACAGGTTCTGCTTCACATTGCGGATGGTGGCCCGGGACAGCTCCACGGCGGTGACTGCATCAATGAGGTCGCTTTTCATCAGCACGATGTCCGCCGACTCGATGGCCACATCGGTGCCCGCTCCGATGGCCAGGCCCACATCGGCCCGGGCCAGGGCGGGGGCGTCGTTGATGCCGTCGCCCACCATGGCCACCACCTCGCCCACCTCCTGGAGGGCGGCCACCTGCCGCTCCTTGTCGGCGGGGAGCACCTCGGAGATGACCTGGGTCAGACCCAGCTCGCCGCCGATGGCCTGGGCGGTGCGCCGGTTGTCCCCGGTGAGCATGACCACTTTCAGCCCCAGCTTCTTGAAGCCCTCGATGGCGGCGGCGCTGGTGGGCTTCACCGTGTCGGCCACGGCGATGATGCCAATGGGTTTGCCGTCCTGGACGAAGAACAGGGGGGTCTTGCCTTGGCCGGCCAGCTGGTCGGCGATCATCTGATCCTGCCCCAGAGACACCCCCGCGTCGGAGAGCATGGCGGCGTTGCCCGCCAGATAGGACGCCCCCTGGATGGAGCCGCGCACGCCCTTGCCGTGGACGGCCTCGAAGTCCGTCACCGGGCAGAGGGGGATGGCCCGGTCGGCGGCCTCCTCCACGATGGCGGCGGCCAGGGGGTGCTCCGAGGGCTTTTCCAGGGAGGCGGCCACGCAGAGCAGCTCCTCCGTGGTGGTGTCGCCCAGGGGGTACAGGTCGGTGACCCGGGGCCTGCCCTGGGTGACGGTGCCCGTCTTGTCCAGCACCACGGTGGTGACGGAGCGCAGCCGCTCCAGGGCCTCGGCGGATTTGATCAGGATGCCCTGCTCGGCCCCCTTGCCGGTGCCCACCATGATGGCCACGGGGGTGGCCAGACCCAGGGCGCAGGGGCAGGAGATGACCAGCACCGCCACGCCGGAGGTCAGGGCCTGTCCGGCGCTGTGGCCGGTGAGGAGCCAGACGGCGGCGGTGACCAGGGCGATGGCCATGACCGCCGGCACGAACACGCCGGCCACCTTGTCCGCCAGCTTGGCGATGGGGGCTTTGGAGGAGGCGGCCTCGTCCACCAGGCGGATCATCTGGGCCAGGGTGGTGTCCTCGCCCACACGGGTGGCCCGGACGGTCAGGACGCCGGATTTGTTGATGGAGGCGGAGATGACCGTGTCGCCGGGGGCCTTGTCCACCGGGATGGACTCGCCGGTCAGGGCGGACTCATCCACCGAGGAGGTCCCCTCCGCCACCACGCCGTCCACCGGCACGGAGGCGCCGGGGCGCACCAGAAGCAGGTCGCCCACCCGGACCTGCTCCACCGGGACCTCCGTCTCCACGCCGTCCCGCAGGACGGCGGCGGTCTTGGGGGTCAGGTCCATGAGCCGGGCGATGGCCTGGCCGGTCTTGCCCTTGGAGCGGGTCTCCAGATACTTGCCCAGGGTGATGAGGGTGAGAATCATGCCGGCGGACTCGAAGTACAGATTCATGTGGTACTGTTCCACCAGGGCCATGTCCCCGTGGCCCACGCCGTAGGACAGATGAAACACGGCGTAGAGGCTGTAAAGGAAGGCGGCGGCGGAGCCCAGGGCGATGAGGGAGTCCATGTTGGGAGAGCGGTGCCACAGGGTCTTGAAGCCCACCTTGTAGTACTTGTCGTTGACGTACATGATGGGGATGGTCAGCAGAAGCTGCACCAGGGCGTAGGTCAGCATGTTCTCATGGCCCAGCAGGGCGGCGGGCAGGGGCCAGCCCATCATATGGCCCATGGACAGGTAGAACAGGGGAATCATGAACACAAAGGAGGCGATGAGCCGCGCCTTCATGTGCTTCAGCTCCTCCTCCATGGCGCCGGCGGCGGGCTTGGCCGCCGGGGCGGCGCCCTGTTCCGCGGGGAGGGCGGCGTGATAGCCCGCCTTCTCCACGGCGGCGATGATGCCATCGGCGGTCAGGCTGCCCTGCCAGTCCACCGTCATGGAGCCGCCCAGCAGGTTCACATTGACCTCGGTCACGCCCTCCAGCTTCCGCACCGCCTTGTCCACATGGGCGGAGCAGGCCGAGCAGGTCATGCCGGTCACAACAAATTTTTGTCTCATAGGGTACTCCTCTCCGGCGTGACCTGCTCGGCAGCGCGCGTGAGCGCGCGCGCCGTATGGCGCGTACAAGCGTTTTGCCGCAGGCAAAACCTTGGCGCAAGGGCGAATTTACTTCGCCCGCGCAAATGAGATCCCCTTGGGGCCCCAACGGCGGCCGGCCCGCCGTTGGGAGGGCAGGTCATGCCGGTCACAGTAAATTTTTGTCTCATAGGGTGTTCACCTCGGGTCCGTTTACAGTAGCTTGCCCAAAGCGTTGACCAATTCGTCAATTTTGTCGGAGCGCTCCTTGTCGTCTTTGGCGTGCTCCACACAGTGCTTCAGGTGGGCGGACAGAATCTCCTTGTTCACCCGGCGGAGCAGGGCGTCCGCCGCCGTGACCTGCTGGGAGATGTCCATGCAATAGCGGCCCTCCTCCACCATCTTGATGATGCCGTCGATCTGGCCCCGGGCGGTCTTCAGCAGGCGCAGGACGGTTTTCTGATCAGCCATCATAGGGCGGTTCACTTCCTTTTCGTAACACCCCCCTGGGGGGTAGTGTTATCCTACCATAACAGTAGGGACTTGTCAACCGAAAATGTGTCCTTCGGCGCCGCTTTACATTTCGGAAAAACACGCCTATAATCGGAGTGGAAAATCAGAAAGAACCATTCAGGAGGGTTCCCGATGAATACGGACAAATGTCTTACTGTGGCCATAGCCGGCATGGGCAGCCGGGGCTGGACCTATTCCCTTTGCAGCGAGAAATACCCCGAAAAAATGCGGGTGGTGGCCGCGGCAGACCTGCGCCCGGACCGGCTGGCCATGGCGCGGGAGCGATTCGGCATCGCCGACGGGATGCTGTTTCCCTCCGCCGAGGAGATGCTGGCCCAGCCCAGGCTGGCCGACATCATGGTCATCAGCACCCAGGACCGGCAGCATGTGCCCATGGCCGTGGCCGCCATGAAACGGGGCTATCACCTGATTCTGGAAAAGCCCATCTCTCCCGAGCTCAGCGAGTGCGCCGAGGTGCTGCGGGTGGCGGAGGAGACCGGGCGGCAGGTCATCGTCTGCCATGTGCTGCGGTACACCCCCTTTTACGGAAAGCTGAAGGAGCTGCTGGACGGCGGGGCCGTGGGGGAGATCGTGGCGGTGCAGCATGTGGAGAACGTGGTCTACTGGCATCAGGCCCACAGCTTTGTGCGGGGGAACTGGCGGCGGAGCGACGAGACCAGTCCCATGATTTTGGCCAAGTGCTGCCATGACTTTGACCTGCTGCTCTGGCTGACGGGCAAGCACTGCAAATCGGTGTCCAGCTTCGGCGGCACCTACCTGTTCAAGCCGGAGCGGGCGCCGGAGGGGGCGGCGAAGCGCTGCCTGGACGGCTGCCGGGCCAAGGCGGGCTGCCCCTACGACGCGGAGAAGATCTATATCACCAACGCCGCCACCGGTGTGGCCAACGGCAAGACCGAGTGGCCCTGCGATGTGCTGGCCAACCAGCCCACCGTGGAAAACATCCGGCAGGCCATCGAGACCGGGCCTTACGGCCGCTGCGTCTACGCCTGTGACAACGATGTGGTGGACCACCAGATGGTGAACATGGAGTGTACCGATGGAGCCACCCTGAGCCTGTGCATGAGCGCCTTCACCTCCCGGGGCGGCCGGGACACCAAGATCATGGGCACCATGGGCGAGATCGTGGCCAACTTAAGCGAGAACACCATCTGCGTCATGCCCTTCGGCGGGGAAAAGACCGTCATTGACATCAGCGCCCTGGCGGAGGACTTCAGCGGCCACGCGGGGGGCGATACCCGCATGGTGGAGGAGTTTCTGGACCTGGTCAGCGGCAGGAGCGGCCCCACGGTGCGCACCACCTCCCTGCAGGACTCGGTGGAGAGCCATTTCGCGGCTCTGGCGGCGGAGAAGTCCCGGCTGGAGGGGGGCCGCAGCGTACTTCTGAGCGAGGTCAGCGGCGGGCTGTGAAGCCCATTCCGTATCAAAATGAGAGCGCCGGCACAGGCAAAAGCCCGTGCCGGCGCTCGCTCTCTTTTCTCTGAACCGGGTCAGTGCTCCAGCTTGGCCTGGCACTTGGCCA
>JBJEYO010000181.1:0-5723 GCA_051886935.1 Candidatus Enterenecus sp.
TGGAGCTTGGCGTTGGTCATCTGCTCCTGGGCCTCGGCCAGCATATCCGACTGCTCCTCATCCAGGCTCACGATGCCCGAGTCCGCCTGGTCGCACAGGAACAGGAACATGTCGATCAGGGGCACGCTGTAGGTGGAGATGCTGCCCAGTATCTGCCCGTAGTCCCCGTTCTTGGCCGCGTAGGCGGAGTAGAGCACCTGGGCCACCTCGTAGTCCAGGTCGGCCAGTTCCGCGAACTGCCGGGGGGTCAGCTTGTCGGCCAGCATGTAGCCGTCCATGGCCTCCACATTGGACAGGCCCATGGTATAGTCCACCTCGTCACAGGCCTCCAGCTCCGCCAGGATCTTCCCCTCCTTCTCGTAGTCCCCGGTGGGCACCACCAGGGCCACAAAGTTGGTGGCGGAGAAGTTGTCCTCGATCATCTGCTCGGCCACCTGGGTGTGGTTCAGCTTTGGGGTGTCGATTTCCCCGTAGCCGTAGACATAGGGGCAGTCCCCGGAGAAGTGAAAAGCCAGCACCACCAGCGCCACAAAGACCGGCGGGATAATGAAGCGGGTGGCATGGGCGAATTTGCCCACAAAGGGGATCTTGGGCACAAAGCTGCGGTGGCCGGTGCGGTCCATCAGCGGCCCGAACAGCACCAGCAGGCCCGGCATGACCACAAAGACCGACAGCAGAGCGATCAGAATGGCCTTGATCAGGCAGATGGCCATGTCCGCGCCGATCTTGAACTGCATGAACGTCATGGCCACCATGCCGCCGATGGTGGTCAGGGAGCTGGAGCCGATCTCCGGGATGGCCTTGCTCAGGGCCACCACCGCCGCCTCCCGGATGGGCAGGGTCTGATGCTCCTCCTTGAAGCGGTTGCACAGGATGACTGCGTAGTCCAGGGACAGGGCCAGCTGCAGGATGCTGGTGACCGAGTTGGACACAAAGGAGATCTTTCCCATGAGGAAGTTGGTCCCCAGGTTCACGATCATGGCGGTCACAAAGGTCAGCAGCAGCACCGGCACCTCGGCGTAGGTCTGGCTGGTCAGCAGCAGCACGGCCACCACGATGACCGCCACATAGACCATGATGACCTGGACTTCGGAGGCGATGGACTCGGACACCGCGTTCCCCAGCCCGGTGGATACATACACATCGTGGCCGGACAGGGCCTCCTCCACCGACGCCAGCGCGTCCAGGCACTTCTCGTCGTCCTCGTCATAGTCGAAGGTGATGCTGTACAGGGCGGACACATTGTGGTAGTGGTCCTCGGAATCGTCGAAGGTCACGCTCTGGATCCCCTCCAGCTCCTTCAGCTCGTCGGCCACCCGCTCCGCGTCCTCCAGGGAGATGTTGGCGATCATCACCTCCGCCGAGCCGAAGGTGGTGAACTGGTCCTCCATGATGTCCAGCCCCAGCTTGGTCTCCGCGTTGTCGGGCAGGTAGAAGGCCAGATCGTTCTCCACCTCCACCCAGTTCCGGGAAAAGGCCGAAAAGACGATCAGAATGGCCGTGATGAGGAAAAAGAGGTTGCGCTTATCCACAATGAAGGCGGCCAGCTTGATCATAAAGCTGTCATTTGATTTATGCTTTTGGCTCATGGGTGATCTCTCCTCGCGGCGGACTCAAACGCGCCTTCATACCCGTCACTCCTGGGAATCGGCCACGCCCATCATGGGAAACATGTGCCGTCCTCCCTCCAGCCGGAGCTGCAGCGAGTCGGGCAGGATGCGGCCGGTGGCGGTGTAGGGAATGGTCTGGGTCAGAGTGACCAGCCGCCCGGTGAGGCGGCAGTCCCCGTTCTCGTCCACGCTGCCGTCAAAGGGCTCCGTCCGTTTCAGAATGTTCAGGCGCCCCGTGGCCCTGTTCCGCTCGATCTGTACCTCCATGGTCCCCCACCTGTCGCCGATGGGCGTCCGCATCAAAACGCGGTAAGTTCTCTTGAACATACGAGCACCTCCCAGTACTCCTTTGGTGGGGCCATTATAGGCCGCCGGCCCGCCCCAATAAAACGGTTAATTGGGGGCGGCTGTGTAAAATTTGGACAAACGAGGAGTGTTTGAGGGGCAAACACAGGGAATTTTTCCCGGACAATTGGCCGGATTTATCCATTGAAACACCGCCGGACAGGTGTATAATCAAACTATGACTGGTTTTAGGAGGGGCCCCATGAAACACGAAGTCACAACGCTCAACACCAAGAAAGCCCTTGCCGCGTCGCTGAAGAAGGCCATGCGGGCCAAGCCCTTTTCCAAGATCACCGTCACCGAGATCATCACCGACTGCGGCGTCAACCGGAAGACCTTCTACTATCACTTTCAGGACATCTACGCCCTGCTGAAGTGGATGCTGGAGGAGGAGGCCATCGAGGTGGTCAAGCAGTTTGACCTGCTGGTGGACTACGAAGAGGCCATCGCCTTTGTGATGGACTATGTGGAGCAGAACGATTACATCCTCAGCTGCGCCTGCGACTCCATCGGCCTGGAGGAGATGAAGCGGTTCCTCTACGCCGACTTCATCGAGCTGGTCAACTCCATCATCCAGCGGGCGGAGACGGACCGTGGGGTCACGCTGGACCCCGACTACAAGCAGTTCCTGGCCCAATTCTACACAGAGGCTCTGGCCGGTATGCTGGTCAGCTGGATCAGGAGCCGGGACGCCCTTGACCGGGAAAAGGTGGTGGAGTACCTGTCCCGCACCTTCCGGAAATCGCTGCTGTCCATCCTGGACGGCGAGCCTTAAACAGACAAAATGAAGCACGGCCGCCCGGAAATCCGGGCGGCCGTGCTCTGATTCAGTTCCGTTCAGTCCTTCTCCAGCACGCAGACCACCATCTTGACAAAGCACTCCTTTGTCAGCGGGAAGCGAGCCAGCGGCTTCAGGAAGTTCCGCAGCGGCACCTCGCGGTAGTACACCTGCCGCAGGCCGCATCCGTCCCGCAGGGCGTGGAACCGCTTGATGCTCATGTGGTTGATGTAGGAGAAATACTCCCTGCCGTTCTCGTCTTTGGAGATGCGGAAGGCCACCCGCTCGTCCCCGTCGGGCACCGTGCGGCACAGCTCCTTGTAGGCGGCCACCAGCGTGTCCTCGCTGAAAAACAGGTGTACCCAGGGGATGCCGATCAGGTCGGACAGGTGGGCGCCGAAGGGGTGGTTGATGGGGGGGAAGTTCACATACAGCCGCCCGCCGGGCTTCAGGATGCGCCGTACCTCCGCCAGCACCAGGTCGGGCCGGGACACATGCTCCATGGCGTCGTTCATGATGACCGTGTCGAAGGTGCAGTCTGGAAAGCCGGTGTCCGCCGCGTCCCCGGCCACGAACCGGAAGCGGTCGGCGTAGCCCAGCTCCCGGGCCAGGGCCTCGGCCTCCTCCCGGTAATGCTCCACGATGTCCATGCCCACGATGGACGCCGCGCCCAGAGAGGCGTAGTACATGGTCTTGCCCGCCGCGCCGCAGCCCACGTCCAGCACCGTCTTATCCCGGAACATCTCGTCCGTGGAGTACCGCTCCCGGTAAAAGGCGATGGTGTCGCCGCCCCGCTCGTACTGCCACATGGCATAGCTCTGCTTTCCCTCGTTCTGCAGGTTGAAGGGATGCACCGGCAGCGGAAACAGCCGGTTCAGCGCCAAAAGCAGCTTTGTCATCATGTGAATGTCCTCCCTGTCCCGCCGCGCCCGGCGGTTGTGTTTTATTTATTATAACGTGTATCCCGCCGGGCCGCAAGCACGAAATATGGCGGTATCGCTCCTTGCAAAGCGGCCGGGATTCTGCTATTCTAAGGAAAACACCCACGGGAGGGATCACCAATGCTCACCATTCACCATCAGGGCATGGTCTGGCAGGAGGGACGCCTGACGCCCGCCGCCAGAAGCGAGGCCGGCGTTCAGGCCACCATGGCCCACGCCATTCTCAAGGCCCACAACACCTCCGGCAGTATGGAACACCTGGCCATCCGGTTCGACGCCATGGCCTCCCACGACATCACCTATGTGGGCATCATCCAGACCGCCCGGGCCTCCGGCATGAGGGAGTTTCCCCTGCCCTATGTGCTGACCAACTGCCACAACTCCCTGTGCGCCGTGGGCGGCACCATCAACGAGGACGACCATGTGTTCGGCCTGTCCGCCGCCAAGAAGTACGGCGGCGAGTTCGTCCCCGCCCACCAGGCGGTCATCCACTCCTATATGCGGGAGCGGTACGCCGCCCCGGGCAGGATGATCCTGGGCTCCGACTCCCACACCCGCTACGGCGCCTACGGCTGCCTGGCCATCGGCGAGGGCGGCCCGGAGCTGGCCAGGCAGCTGCTGAACAAGACCTACGACATCGCCTATCCCCGGGTGATCGCCGTCTACCTCACCGGCGCGCCCCGGCCCGGCGTGGGCCCCCAGGACGTGGCCCTGGCCCTGGTGGGGGCCACTTTCAAAACAGGCGCAGTGAAGAACGCCATTCTGGAGTTCTTCGGCCCCGGCGTGGCCAGCCTGTCCATGGACTACCGCTGCGGCATTGACGTGATGACCACCGAGACCGCCTGCCTGTCCTCCGTGTGGCAGACCGACGAGCAGACCAAAACCGCCCTGACCCTGCTGGGCCGGGGGGACAGCTACCGGGCCATGGCCCCCGCCGAGGGCGCCTACTATGACGATGTGATCACCGTGGAGCTGGACAAGGTCCGGCCCATGATCGCCCTGCCCTTCCACCCCTCCAACGCCTATACCATCCGGGAGTTCAAGGACAACATGGCCGACCTGCTCCATCAGGTGGAGCTGGACGCCCGGGATCAGCTGGGCATCGAGCCCCCCGCCCCCCTGTCCGCCAAGATCCGGGACGGCCAGTTCCATGTGGACCAGGCGGTCATCGCCGGCTGCTCCGGTGGTACTTACCAGAACCTGAAGCGGGCCGCCGAGATCATCGGCTCCGCCCCCATCGGCTCCGACTCCTTCTGGCTGTCCTGCTACCCCGGCTCCATGCCCATCATGCAGGAGCTGACCAGGCAGGGGGTCATCTCCTCCCTCATGGCCGCCGGGGCCTCTGTGCGCTCCTGCTTCTGCGGCCCCTGCTTCGGCGCCGGGGACGTGCCCGCCAACGGCGGGTTCTCCATCCGCCACTCCACCCGCAACTTCCCCAACCGGGAGGGCTCCAAGCCCGGCGACAAGCAGCTGTCCTATGTGGCCCTGATGGACGCCCGCTCCATCGCCGCCACCGCCCGGATGGGCGGCATGCTCACCGCCGCCGACGAGCTGCCCGACTGCCCCGCCGACCGGCCCGACGAGAGCTGGGCCTACGATGACTCCGCCTACAAGGCCCGGGTGTACTACGGCGTGGGGAAGGCCGACCCCGCTCAGGAGCTGGTGTTCGGCCCCAACATCGCCGACTGGCCGGAGCAGATTCCTCTGCCGGAGGACCTGCTGCTCACCGTGTGCGCCGCCATCTACGACCCGGTGACCACCACCGACGAGCTGATCCCCTCCGGGGAGACCTCCTCCTACCGCTCCAACCCCCTGCGGCTGTCCGAGTTCGCCCTGAGCCGCAAGGACCCCAACTATGTGCCCCGGGCCAAGGAGGTCAAAGCCCTGGAGCTGCTGCGCCGGAGGGACCCCAACGCCCCCGCGGTCAGGGCGGCCCTGGATGGCCGGGACCCCGCCCGCACCGGGCTGGGCTCCCTGGTCATGGCCCTGAAGCCCGGCGACGGCTCCGCCCGGGAGCAGGCCGCCTCCTGCCAGCGGGTGCTGGGCGGC
>JBJEYO010000182.1:0-28697 GCA_051886935.1 Candidatus Enterenecus sp.
TGGAGTCCTCGGGCTTGCAGACCACGATCATCTCCTGCTTCTCGAACTGGTGGATACGGTAGACGCCCCGCTCCTCAATGCCGTGGGAGCCCTTCTCCTTGCGGAAGCAGGGGGAGTAGGAGGTGAGAGTCTGGGGGAGGGAGTCCTCGGGGATGATCTGGTCGATGAACTTGCCGATCATGGAGTGCTCGGAGGTGCCGATGAGGTACAGGTCCTCACCCTCAATCTTATACATCATAGCGTCCATGTCGGTCTGGCTCATGACGCCCTCCACCACGTTGCCGTGGATCATGAAGGGCGGAATGCAGAAGGTGAAGCCCTTGTCGATCATAAAGTCCCGGGCGTAGGCCAGCACCGCCTCGTGGAGCCGGGCGATGTCGCCCAGCAGATAGTAGAAGCCGGCGCCGGACACACGGCCGGCGGCGTCCATATCCACGCCGTTGAAGGACTCCATGATCTCGGTGTGATAGGGAATCTCAAAATCGGGGACCGCCGGCTCGCCGAACCGCTGGACCTCCACGTTGCAGGAGTCGTCCGGGCCGATGGGCACGGAGGGGTCGATGATGTTGGGGATGACCAGCATGACGCTGCGGATCTCCTTGGCCAGCTGATCCTCCAGCTGCTCCAGCTCGGCCAGACGGTCGGCGTTGGCCTTCACCTTGGCCTTGACCTCCTCGGCCTCGGCCAGCTTGGAGGGGTCCTTTTTGGCCTGGCCCATCAGGACGCCCACCTGCTTGGACAGGGTGTTGCGGGCGGAGCGCAGCTCGTTGGCCTCGGTCATGGCGGCCCGGTTGCGGGCGTCCAGCTCCAGCACCTGGTCCACCAGGGGGAGCTTCTCGTCCTGGAACTTCTTCTTGATGTTTTCCTTTACGGCGTCCGGGTTCTCACGGACAAACTTGATGTCTAACATAATATTTCACACCTTTTTTATGGTTGTTGGGTCGGGCAAAATGTTTCACATGAAACGTCAGGGTGCGTAATCGGGGAACAGGGTCAGCTTCAGGGCTTCCACCCGGTCGGCCAGGGTCAGCTGGCCGGGCTTGTAGTCCTCCGGCCGGTCCAGTGCGGGGAGGATGGTCTCCAGCGCCGGGTCCCACAGCTGCGCGGCCTCCTCCAGCTGCTGGTTGGACACCAGAAATTCCAGCTGCTCCAGCAGCCGCAGGGCGTCAAGCTGGGCCTGAGCGTCCCGTTGGGCGGACTGGGCGGCGGCCTCCGCCGCCTGTGCCCGGGCCTGGGCCTCCGCTGTGTCGGCCTGGGCCTGCTCCAACTGGGCCTCCAGTCCCTCAATTTCCTGCCGGAGATCCCGGTTCTCGTCCACCAGGTCGTTGAGGGAGTGGGTGATGTCCATGGAGTTCTGAAGGGTGCCGATCATGTCCCGGTTGCTGCGCTGCTGCATGAAATAGGCCAGCAGCAGCAGGAGAAAGGCCACGGCGAACAGGATGGTCAGGTACAAGGTCACGGAGCGGCGCTTTCCCTTGACCGTCCCGTCGGCGGTATCCCGGGCGGTCTCAGGCTTTTTTTCTTCGATCATTGGTGTCCTCCTTCTTCTGCGGGTTTGGCGGGGGAGAGGGTCTCCAGCAGATCAAGGAGGGCGTTCAGGTCGTCGGTGCCGTAAAACTCCAGCTCCAGCCGGCCTTTTTTGCGCCCGTCGGTAATGGTGACCTTGCGGCCCAGGCGGCCGGACAGGGACTTCTCTACCTCTTCGATGTAAATGCGGTTGGGGTCCGGGGCCTTTTGCCTGGCCTCCGGGGTGGGGAGGGAAAACTTCTTCGCGGCGGCCTCCGCCTGGCGGACGTTGAGCCCCTGCTCCACGATCTGCTTGGCGAAGGCGGTCTGGGCGGTGTCCCCCTCCACCATGAGGACCGCCCGGCCGTGGCCGGCGGTGAGGGCGCCGTCGATGAGCATCTGCCGCACCTCGGGGGGGAGGGCGGTGAGCCGCAGGGCGTTGGTGACGGCGGGACGGGACTTGCCCATCCGCCGGGCCACCTCTTCCTGGGTCATGCCGTAGTCGGTGAGGAGCACCTGATAGCCCTCAGCCTCCTCCATGGGGTTCAGGTCCTCCCGCTGGAGGTTCTCAATGAGCCCCAGCTCCATGACCTTTTTGTCGTCCGCCTCGATGATGACGGCGGGCACCTCGTACAGCCCGGCCAGCTTGGCGGCCCGCCAGCGGCGCTCACCGGCGATGATCTGATAGTAGCCGGAGGCCAGCCGGCGCACGGTCAGGGGCTGGATGATGCCGTGTTCCCGGATGGAATCGGCCAGATCGGCCAGAGATTCGTCGTCAAATCGCTTCCGGGGCTGATTGAGCCCGGGCTCCACCTGAGAGATGGGCAAAAAGACGGAGCCGGCCTCCTGGCTCTGGAGGGCGGCGTCGCCCATAAGGGCGCCCAGACCCTTGCCCAGGCCTTTCGGTTTTGCCATTCTGATCTTCCTTTCTCTGCAAGCCGTCAGCGCGGGTCAGCGCTCACGGTGATTTTTTCCATAAAACTCCCGGGCAAGACCCTCGTAGGCCTCCGCGCCCCGGGACAGCCGGTCGTAGGCGGAGATGGGGCGGCCGTGGCTGGGGGCCTCGGACAGGCGCACGTTGCGGGGGATGACCGAGGCGTATACCTTGCCGGGGAAATGGCGCTTGACCTCCTCCGCCACCTGCATGGACAGATTGGTGCGGCCGTCGTACATGGTCAGCACCACCCCCTCCAGCTCCAGCGCCGGATTGAGGGAGCGCTTGGCCAGCCGGACGGTGTACAGCAGGTCGCTGAGCCCCTCCAGGGCGAAATACTCGCACTGGACCGGCACCAGCAGGCTGTCCGCCGCGCACAGGGCGTCCAGGGTCAGCAGCTCCAGGGAGGGGGGACAGTCGATAAAGATGTAGTCATAGCCGTCCTTGAGGGAGGCCAGGGCGTCCCGCAGGCGGTACTCCCGCTTGTCCAGGGAGATGAGCTCCACGGTGGCGCCGGACAGGGCCTTGTTGGCGGGAATCACATCGGCCCAGCGGGTGGACACCACGGCGCGGCGGATGTCGGCGCCGCCCACCAGCACGTCGTATACGCTGGGGAAGTGGGCCTTGTCCACGCCCAAGCCGGAGGTGGCGTTGCCCTGGGGGTCAAAGTCGCACACCAGTGTTTTTGCGCCCATGCCGGTCAGGGCGGCGGCCAGGTTGACGCAGGTGGTGGTCTTGCCTACGCCACCCTTTTGATTGACGATCGCCACGGTTTTTGCCATAGGATGACCTGCCTTTCCCCGGCGCGGGCGCGCCGCAGTATAAACGCCTCACACCAAACGGTGAGTTTCTTTATTATATCTTGTTCCGAGGTGTTTTTCAACCTCTTTCCGCAAGGAATCGCTGCCATTATCGGGGAGGACAAGGAATGTTTCACATGAAACATCCGGGGAAAGGGGCAAGGACAAAAAAACCGGGATGTTTCATGTGAAACATCCCGGAGGCTCATTTGGGGATATGTATGGTCAGGGTGATTTCCCGGTCGGTCTCCTCCCGGCGGCACTGGGCGTCCACCCCGGCGGACTGCATCATGGCCAGGCTGCGGCGGACGGTGTTGAGAAAGAGCCGCACATCCTTGGTGCGGTAGATGGGCACCGCCTTCCGGGGGCGCTCCTCCCGGCGGCACAGCCTGTCCACATAGTCCTCGGTCTGGGCCACATTCAGCCCCCGGCGGAGAATGTGGTCCAGGGCGGCGCGCTGAAGCTCCGGCGTGGGCAGGCGGAGCAGGGCCCGGGCGTGGCGCTCGGTCAGGCGGGCCCGGCGCAGACCGTCGATCACGTCATCGGGCAGCTTCAGCAGCCGCAGCTTGTTGGCCACGGCGGACTGGCTCATGCCCACCCGGCGGCCCGCCTCCTCCTGAGAGAGGTGGAAGTCGTCGGTGAGCCGCCGGAGGGCGGCGGCCTCCTCCCACACGTCCAGGTCCTCTCGCTGGAGATTCTCCACCAGGGCCAGCAGGGAGGAGGACTCCTCATCCGCCTCCACGGGCAGGCAGGGCACGGTGGACAGCCCGGCCAGCTCCGCCGCCCGCAGGCGGCGCTCCCCGGCGATCAGCTCCCACCCGCCTCCGGCGCGGCGGACGGACAGGGGCTGGAGCACCCCCACCTGGGCGATGGACTGGGACAGCCCGCGCAAAGCCTCCGGGTCAAAGACTTGCCGGGGCTGATTCGGGTTGGGCTGGATGGAGCTGATGGGCAGCTCCAGCACCTGGCGTTTCCCGGTTTTTGCGAACAGCGCCATAAAAACCGCCTCCTTCGTATAATTTACCAAATTATACCACACGCAGGAGGCGGTTTTCCACGAAAGAAGGGGGCTCAGGCCCGCAAAAAGCCCTTGCCGAAGATCTCGCTGGAGTTTGTGATGAGCATGAAGGCCTGGGGGTCGGTCTCCTTCAGGTAGCGGCGCAGGGCCACTGCCTGGGGGCGGGACAGGGCGGCCAGAACCACCCACCGCGCCTGGTGGGAGTAGGCCCCCTCCGCCTGCCAGAAGGTGGCGGAGCGGTGGAGGGTGTCGGTGATGAAGGCGCAGGCCTCCCTGGGCTTGTCGGTGACCACGATGAAGCTCTTTTTGCGGTTCAGGGACTCGATGACCGTGTCCACCAGCACGGATTTCAGGATCAGGCCCAGCAGGGAGTACAGGCCGGTCTCGATGTTGATGAGGAACAGGGTGGAGCCGGCGATGAGCACATCCACATAGAGCAGAGCCCGGCCGATGTCCATGCTGGTGTACTTTTTCAGGATCATGGCCAGAATATCGGTGCCGCCGGTGGAGCCCTGCATATTAAAGAGAATGGCGGAGCCCAGGGCAGGGAAAATAACGGCGAAGAACAGCTCCAGCATTTTCTGGTCGGTGAGGGGCGCGGACATGGGGCACAGCCACTCCAGGCCGGAGAGCAGGGCGGAGAACAGCAGGGAGCAGTACACCGTCCGTATGCCGAAGTCCTTGTTCAGCACCGCGAAGCCCAGAATCAGGAACAGCACGTTGATGACGGAGGCGAAGGTGGAGGAGCTGACGCCGGGGAAAACCGCGGAGAGCAGTACCGCGATGCCGGTGACGCCGCCGGTGGAAAAATGATTGGGAAACTTGAAGAAATATACGCCGAAGGCCACCAGAGCGGTGCCAAGCGTAAGAAGGGAAAACTCGCGCAGCAGTTGTTTGCCTTTCATATGTAAAGCCTCTTTCTAAATGTTGGGAAAACCCATCCCGCAAACTGTGAACATTGTATCAGAAAAAGGATGGGACCACAAGAAAGAATGTGAAAAAGGAATGTTGAACAGAAATTTGTTTTTTGCTACAATGATTTTACAATATTCGATCCAGAGGGGTGAGGGGATTGAAACTGCTGGAGGACCGTATCCGCCGGGATGGCGTTGTGCTCAACGGGGAGGTCCTGAAGGTGGACAGTTTTCTCAACCACCAGATGGATGTGAACCTGTTCGCGGAGATGGGCAGGGAGTGGGCCCGCCTGTATGCCGGCGAGCATGTGACCAAGATCCTGACCATCGAGGCCAGCGGCATCGGCATGGCCTGCGTGGCCGCGGAGCAGTTCGGCGGCGTCTCTGTGGTGTTCGCCAAAAAGAGCAAGTCCCGCAACATCTCCGGCGAGGTGTACCATACCCGGGTGGAGTCCTTTACCCACGGGCAGGTCAACGATATTATTGTGTCCAAAAAGTACCTCTGCCCGGAGGACCGTGTGCTGATCATTGACGACTTCCTGGCCAACGGCGCGGCGCTCCAGGGGCTTATTGCGCTGGTGCGGGACGCCGGGGCCACCCTGGTGGGGGCGGGCATCGCCGTGGAAAAGGCGTTTCAGCCCGGCGGGGAGAAAATCCGCGCCATGGGTGTGCGGGTGGAATCCCTTGCGAAAATCAAATCTATGGGTGTGGACGGCATTGAATTCGGCTGACCACGCCATTATTGCAGCCTTTCCTTTCCGCGGGGAAGGCTGCCGCTGTTTTCAACGCGGAAATGTGGGTTACAATCGGTATTTGCCGGTGTAATAGAAAAGGAAGAATTTTAAGGAGGATCACGTATGAAAAAACTGATCGCGCTTCTGCTGGCTCTGGTGCTGGCCCTCGGGCTGGTGGCCTGCGGCAATTCCAGCAGCGGCAATAACAACGCCAAGGACTTCAAGGTGGGCGCCATCTATATCAACAGCCAGAACGACACCGCCGGCTACACCTTCCAGCACCACAGCGGCATCGTGAAGGCCATGGAGAACCTGGGCCTGGATGTGGAGACCCAGCTGCTCATCGTGGACAATGTGGCTGAGGACTACACCGCTGTGTCCAATGCCATTGATCAGCTGGCCAACCAGGGCGCCAACATCATCTTCGGCATCTCCTTCGGCTATATCCAGGCCATGGCCGACAAGGCTGAGGAGTATCCCGAGATCGCCTTCTCCCACGCCACCGGTTACCTGGGCAACGACACCAACTTCAACAACTACTTCGGCCGCATCTATCAGGCCCGTTACCTGGCCGGCATCGCCGCCGGCCTGAAGAGCCTGGAGCTGGGCAACAACAACATCGGCTATGTGGCCGGCTGGAACATGGAGTACGCCGAGACCTGCTCCGGCATCAACGCCTTCACCCTGGGCGTCCAGTCCGTCAACCCCGACGCGGTGGTCCATGTGAACGAGATCTCCACCTGGGGCGACGAGACCCTGGAGCGCCAGGCCGCTGAGACCCTGGTGGATACCTACAACTGCTGCGTCATCGCCCAGCACTGCGACTCCGCCCAGCCCCAGCTGGTGGCCGCCGACCGGAACGTGTTCGGCTGCGGCTACAACTCCGACATGACCGAGCAGGCCCCCACCGCCCACCTGACCGCCGCCATCTGGCACTGGGAGGTCTACTACCAGACCGCCATGGAGGCCGCCATGAAGGGCGACGCCTCCAAGTTCGTGGAGAACATGGGCGGCAACGCCTATTACGCCGGCCTGAAGGAGGGCTTTGTGGATGTGAGCCCCCTGACCGAGAACTGCGCGGAGAACACCCAGGCCATCATCAGCGCCGTGCGCGACCTGATCATCTCCGGCGAGTGGGATGTGTTCTCCGGCGTGAAGCTGAGCTACAAGGTGGCCGAGGACGGCAGCGTGGAGATCATCAAGACCGACGCTCCCCTCAAGACCAACGGCTATGAGCTGGTGGAGGGCGAGCTGGTGGAGATGGCCGATCCCGTCATCGTGGCTGCCGGCGGCCCCTCTGTGGATGACGGCGTCATCAAGGGCAGCATGAACTACAATGTGGAGGGCGTCATCGCCCACTGATCCCGACCCAGGCGCGCTGAGGATAACTGAGACTCCGGGCCGGCCACGCCGGCCGGCCCGGAGATCGTTTTTTTCTACGGGACAGAGGAAAAACAACCTGCAAGGCCGTTTTTCCTGTGTTCCGCGATCCCATTTCTGAGAGAGGAAGGAGGCTTTGCCGTGGGTGCACAGTTTGCGGTGGAGATGAAGGACATCTGCAAATCCTTCGGCAGTGTAACAGCCAACCACAATGTCTCCCTGAATGTCAAGGAGGGCGAGATCCTGGCCCTGCTGGGTGAGAACGGCTCGGGCAAGACCACCCTGATGAACATGCTGTCCGGCATCTACAAGCCGGACAGCGGCTCCATCACCGTGGCCGGACAGCCGGTGGCCATCAACTCCCCGGAGGATGCCAAGCGGCTGGGCATCGGCATGGTGCACCAGCACTTCAAGCTGGTGGATGTGTTCTCCGCGGCGGACAACATCTGCCTGGGAGACAGCCAGACCGGGGCGGTGCTCCGCCGCGGACGGTATGGCCGCATCGAGGAGATGTGCCGCAAGTTCGGCTTTGACATCGACCCCCGGAAAAAGGTCTTCAACATGTCTGTCTCGGAAAAGCAGACGCTGGAGATCGTCAAGGTGCTGTGCTACGGTGCCAAGGTCATTATCCTGGACGAGCCCACCGCGGTGCTCACCGTGCAGGAGACGGAAAAGCTGTTCGGTGTCCTCCGCCGCATGAAGGAGGAGGGCCACGCCATCATCATCATCACCCACAAGCTCAACGAGGTGCTGGACATCTCTGACCGGGTGACCATTCTCCGCAAGGGCGAGTATATCACCACGGTGAACACGGCGGAGACCAATGAGCAGGAGCTGACCGAGTGGATGGTGGGCCGCAGGGTGGACCTGAACATCCAGCGGCCCGCGGTGGAAAAGACCCGCCCGCTGCTGGAGATCCGCGGCCTGACCATCAAAAACGACGAGGGCGCGGTGGCCATCGACGGCGTGAACTTCTATATCCGCGGCGGCGAGATTCTGGGCGTGGCGGGCATTGCCGGCTGCGGCCAGAAGGAGCTGTGCGAGGCCATCGCCGGCCTGCGGCCCATCGAGAGCGGCATGATGATCCACAAGGGGGACAACATTGTGGGTCTGTCCCCCAAGGCCATCCTGGAAAAGGGCATCTCCATGTCCTTCATCCCGGAGGACCGGCTGGGTATGGGACTGGCGCCTTCCCTGTCCATTACGGACAATATGCTGCTGAAGAATTACAGCCTGTCCAAAGGCCCCTTCATCGACCGGAAGTCCGGCCGGGCCGACGCGGAGCGGATCATTCAGGAGCTGGAGATCGTGACCCCCTCCACGGAGACGCCGGTGCGCCGCCTCTCCGGCGGAAATGTGCAGAAGGTGCTGGTGGGCCGGGAGATCAAGGCCGGACCCAACGTTATCATCACCGCATACCCTGTCCGGGGACTGGACATCAACTCCTCCTATTCCATCTACAACATCCTCAATGAGCAGAAAAAGGCGGGTGTGGGCATCCTGTTCGTGGGCGAGGACCTGGACGTGATGATGGCCCTGTGCGACAAGATCATGGTGCTCTGCCACGGCAAGGTCATGGGCGTGGTCCATGCGGACAAGACCTCCAAAGAGGAGCTGGGTCTGATGATGACCGGCGCTCTGGACCGGAGCAACAAGTACGAGGACAAGCCGGCGGGCATTGCCCGGGACTCCATGATCGGAGAGGAGGCGGAGGAATGAACAAGAAAGAACCCCTCTTCCGGGTGGTCAAGCGGGAGGGCGGCAGCCCGGCCCGGCTGGCCGTGTCCTATGTGGTGGCGGTGGTGGTGGCCCTGTGCATCGGCGGGCTGCTGCTGGCCGCCCAGGGCGTGCCTGTTTTCCAGTTCTACCGGGATATGCTCACCATGGGCATGGTGGGCAGCCGCTATCCCTTCCGCATTCTGGAGGGCTTTATCCGCCTGTTCGTGCCTCTGCTCATCACCTCTCTGGCCCTGTCCCTGGCCTTTAAGATGCGGTTCTGGAACATCGGCGGCGAGGGCCAGTTCATCATGGGCGCCCTGTGCGCCGGAATCGCCGCCATGAAGCTGGGGAATGTGCTGCCCCAGCCGGTGATGCTGCTGGTGCTGGCGGTGTGCGGCATCCTGGGCGGCGGCGTCTACGGCCTGATCGTGGCTCTGCTGAAGGTGCGCTTCGGCACCAACGAGACTCTGCTCACCCTGATGCTCAACTATATTGCACTCTACCTGCTTCTGTTTCTGGGGGAGACCAAGGCCAGCTGGAACTTCCTGCTGTCCGCCGAGTCCGCCCGCCCCATCTTTGACCAGTTCCCCGCGGCGGCCAACATGGTGGTCATCAAGCTCGGCTCCTTCCACCTGAACCTGACCCTGGTGATCGCCCTTGCGTTGTGCGCCCTCATCTACGCCTATCTGAAGTACACCAAGCAGGGCTATGAGATCGCCGTGGTGGGCGACAGCCCCAACACCGCCCGCTATTCCGGCATGAAGGTGGGCAGAATCGTGGTCCGTACCGTGTTCATTTCCGCCGCGCTGATCGGTCTGGCCGGTGCGTTCTATGTGTCCTCGGCCGGCACCCTGTCCACCTCCGTGACCAACGATGTGGGCTGGACCGGAATCGTGGTGGCCTGGCTGGCCAAGCTGAACACGGTGGGCATCCTGCTCACCTCGCTGCTCATCACCGTTCTGCAGTTCGGCTGCCAGGCGGCCAGCACCTCTTATCCCACCATTGACGCCAACTTCGCGGATCTGCTCCAGGGCATTATCCTGTTCATCGTGCTGGCGGCGGACTTCTTCATCCGGTTCAGGCTCGTGTTCCGCCGCGGCGGCAAGGAGGTGGCCAAATGAACTCCCTCAATGTGATCACGCTGTTCCTCTTTAATATTGTGGTATACAACATCCCGCTGCTGTACGGTACCGTGGGCGAGATTGTGACGGAGAAGGCCGGGTCCCTCAACCTGGGCGTGGAGGGCACCATGGCCGTGGGCGCCATGTTCGGCTATCTGGCCGGCTGCCTCAGCAACAGTATGCTGGTGGGAATGCTGGTGTCCATGGCGGCGGCGGGCCTGTGCGGAGCCCTGTTCGCCCTGCTCACCGTGTCCTTTCAGGCCAACCAGAACGTCACCGGCCTGACGGTGACCACCTTCGGCCTGGGCCTGTACTTCTTCATCGGCAAGGGCATGGGCGACCGGTGGCCCGCCATGCAGAGCAGCTCCAGCCTGATGTCTGGCTTCTCCGCGCTGGAGATCCCCGGCCTGTCCAAGATCCCTGTGCTGGGCAAGGCCCTGTTCTCCCACAACGCGCTGGTCTATCTGGGCATTGTGATCGCCGTGGCGGTCTGGTGGTATCTGAAATACACCAAAATTGGCCTGCGCCTGCGGGCCGTGGGCGAGAACCCCGGTGCCGCCGACTCTGTGGGCGTGAATATCACCGCCTATAAATACGTCCACCTCATTGCCGGCTCCGCCATTATGGGCCTGGGCGGGTTCTATATGGCGCTGAACATGGGCGGCTCCTTCGAGGGTTCCAACTGCTGGATCAACGGCTATGGCTGGATCGCCGTGGCGCTGGTCATCTTCGCCAACTGGAGCACCATCTGGGCTATTCTGGGCACGCTGGTGTTCGGCTTCTTCAACACCCTTCAGGTGTACGCCGGCTCCCTGGCCAGCGCCTTCCCCAACGGGCTGGGCTGGCTGTCCTCTGTGCCGTCCCATCTGTTCAAGGCCCTGCCCTTTATCATCACCGCCATCGTGCTGGTGGTGTCCTCCGTCCGCAGCAAGCAGGGCAGCGGCCAGCCCTCCGCCCTGGGCGCCAACTATTTCCGCGAGGAGCGGTGAACGGCTTCAAATAAAAATGCGCTCCCTGGCCAGACAGACCAGGGAGCGCATTTTTTTCCGGACAAAGAGTGAACCGGAGCGCTTGCATGCTCCGGTTCAAAAGGATGGAGGATAGAATGAAAAAGAAAGGATATCTCTTGCAAGTATTAAGATAGTGGAGATTCGTTACAAAAGTTCGTGTCCAATTGTTACAAAAGTATTAAATCATCCGGGAATTGTGGAAATTCAGCGGAGATTTTTGAAAAAGTCCGTCAGGAGGGCGCGACACTCCTCCTCCAGCAGGCCGCCGTAGAGGCGGGGATGGTGGTTGAACCGCTCCTCAAACAGGTTGAGCACCGAGCCGCAGCAGCCGGACTTCTCCTCCCGGGCGCCGTAGCGTACCTCGGCGATGCGGGAGTTGATGATGGCCCCGGCGCACATGGGGCAGGGCTCCAGAGTGACATACAGGGTGCATCCGGCCAGCCGCCAGCTCCCCACGGCCCGGCAGGCCATCCCGATGGCCTCCACCTCGGCGTGGGCGGTGGCGCAGCCATCCGCCTCCCGGCGGTTGCGGCCCTCGCCGATGATCTCGCCCTCCGGGGACACCACCACGCACCCCACGGGCACGTCGCCGCTGCCCATACACTGCCGGGCCAGCTCCAGCGCCCGGGCCATATAGTCCTCGTGGGTCATGGCGGTCCCCTCCCGTAAAAGATTATGATTTATATTATCATGAATCTGTGATAAAATAAAGCATCACCAACGAAAGAGAGAGACAGAAATGAAAGATATTCTCATGTTCGTTCTCCCGGGCTGCCCCCACTGCAGGCTGGCGCTGAAGCTCCAGGAGGAGCTGATGGCGGAACATCCGGCCTGGCGGGACATCCCCATCCGCATTGTGGACGAGAGCCGGGAGACCGCTTTTGCCGACGCCCACGACTACTACTATGTCCCCACCTGGTATGTGGACGGGGAAAAGGTGTTCGAGGGCCACGCGGAAAAGGAAGATGTGGAAAAGGTCCTGCGGCTGGCCGCGGGGAAATAGGGAAAAACGGAGCCGTCGGCGCGGCTCCATTTTTATCTTGACAAATATCGAATATTGATATATCATCAGGATGAAAGGACTATCGATATTCGATATATAAGGAGGTGAGGCCCTATGGCCCGGGAAAAGCTGGAGACTTTGACGGAGCAGATGTACTATCTGCTGCTGGCGCTGAACGAGCCCGGCCACGGCTACGCCGTCATGGAGCGGGCGGGGGAGCTGTCCCACGGCCGGGTCCGGCTGGGGCCGGGGACGCTGTACACCCTGCTGGGCCGGTTCGAGAAGGAGGGGCTCATCGCCCTGGAGCGGGTGGAGGACACCCGGAAGGTGTACCGGCTGACGGATGGGGGCCGGGAGGTTTTGAAAGGGGAGTATGAACGGCTCCGCCGCCAGGTGGCGGACGGGGCGGCCGTTTTCGGAGAGGAGGACAAGTCGTGAAAAAGTCGAAATGGACCATCTTCCACTTTTCCGCCGGAGATTTCAAGGGCGTGGAGAGCTATCTCAACAGGCAGGCGGCCAAAGGCTGGGAGCTGGAGCGGGCCGGGCTGCTGCTGGGCAGGTGGCGGAGGACGGAGCGGGCCGGCCTGACCTGGTGCGTGGACCTGGCCAACCCCCGGCAGGAACGGGAGGAACAGGAGGAGTACCTGGCCCTGTGCCGGGAGGGCGGCTGGGAGCTGGCGGCCGTCAGCAACAGTATGTACCTGTTCAAATCCCTGCCGGGACGTGACCCGGCCCCGGTGCAGACGGACCGGGAGCTGGAGCGGAGAGATTACAATCGGTATTATATCAGAGAGATAATACTGAGCTTAATTGTCGTTGCGGCGTTCCTGGCCTTTTATGCGCTGATATTCCGGGCTGCAGAGGGCGATTGGCAGCGCAATCTCACAGTTCTGGGATATTCCTGGATGGAGAGCTGGACCCTGGCCGCGCTGTGGGTTGCCCTGCCCATTCTGGGGGTGTGCCTGCTGTGGCGGCTGCTGGCGTTCTGCGCCGCCCTGATCCGGGGGCGGGACGGAACGATTCCGGTTTCGTCCAGGACGGTCATGTGGCTCAATTGCGTGGCCGGGGTGCTGATACTGGCCGCGGTGCTGCTGGTGGGTGTGGGCGCCGCGCTGGACACGGCTCTGACCGAAAAGAGCAATACGTACCTGCTCATTATGCTGGGGGCGTATGGGGCGGCGGCCTTGTACCGGGCCCTTACGGTGGACCGGGAACTGTTCCCCAGGGAGCGGGGCCGGTATGTAAAGGCCGGCGCGGCGCTGCTGATCCTGCTGGCCGTCACCGCGGCGGCCGGCCGGCTCCTGCCCTTTGGCCAGTGGGACAGCTACCAATCCATCTATGAGGGCGACCACGAGGCGGTCATGGCCCGCTATGCCCAGACGGAGAGCGTCCCGCTGGTGCGCACCGAGGACCTGGGCCTGCCCCTGACGGAGGAGGAGAACAGCGGCGATAGCTTCTTCAAGCTGACCCACAGCATCACGCCCCTGGGCGAGCGGTGGGAGGTGGAGAACCACTATCGGGGCAGCGGGGTCTGGCTGACCGGCTGCGAGACCTATCTGACCCCCACGGCGGGCCAGGCGGAGTGGCTGGCCCGGAACAGGGCGGAGGAGATGGCCTATTCTGCGGTGCCCTCCTCCTATGAGCGGTTTCCCGCGGACATGGCCCCGGCGAAGCTGGACTGGGCGGACGAGGCCTGGTACGGCCAGTGGCAGGGGGAGGGGCGCATGATCTCCGTCCTGGTGCTCCGCCGGGGAAACCTGGCGGTACGCCTGTCCGCCCCCGTGCCGCTGATGACGGAGGAGCTGCTGCCGGTCATCCAGGCGCGGCTGGGCCTGTGACCGGAAAGCGTTGGGCCCCAAGTGGCGCAACGGGCCGTTGACAAAAAGACACGGGGGGATGGTTGCCAACCGGGGCTGTTTTTCCTACCATGAGCGTGAAAGGAGGCGGGGCCGATGACTTTGGGCCAGCGCGTACAGGAACTGAGGAAACAAGCGGGTCTGTCCCAGGAGGGGCTGGGCGAGGCCCTGGGGGTCTCCCGCCAGGCGGTAAGCAAGTGGGAGGGGGACAACGGCATCCCGGAGCTGGACACCCTCATCGCCATGAGCCGCCTGTTCGGCGTGACCATCGGCCAGCTTCTGGGGGTGGAGGAGCCGGAGGCCGCCGGCGGGAGCCAGGGGGAGGAACAAAGCCCCGCCCTCAGCGAGGAGCAGGTGGAGGCCATTCTCCGCCGCTATGTGGAGGAGACCCGGCAGGCTCCGCAAAAAAGCCGTTATGACTGGAAAGCGCCCCTCATCGCGGTGGCCGGCCTGGCCGCTCTGGTGGTGTTCATTGGGGTCAAATTGGGGAGCGCAAACGCTACGATTAGTAATATCAGCAGCAGATTATCCTATCTGGAGAGCAACCTGAACAATCTCAGCGGCCAGATCGGCGGCATGGAGTACCGCATCCAGGATATTCTGGCGGATCAGAACAATCCTGTCAGCAGTTTCGACTGGACGGTGACGGGGTTTGACCTGGAGGCGGAGACCGTGACGGTGGAGCTGCGGACTACCCTCAAGAGCTATACGCCGGAGACGAAAGCCTGCTTTGAGGCGGTCTGCACCACCATCGGGAAGAACGAAACGGCGACCGCTGAGATGCTGGAGAGCGACTGGGTGTCAGGCCCTGATTTCGTGGCTGAGATGACCCTGCCCATGAACTTTCACACGGAATTTACCCTGCGGCTGGAGCTGCCCGACGGCACCCTTCAGCGGCAGGCGCTGGATACCGCTTACAGTGGGATGCAGGCGGAGAATTTCCAGCTGTGTGCCTCCAATATTATGGGGCCTGCGGGGATCTCCAGCGCTAAAGAAGTCGTCAAACAGGTGGAGCCTGTGTATATCTATTCTGGCTGCCCGGAGCTGTTTTGGCCCGTGTATGCGAGCCTGGAGGTTGAGTGGCAGAGCACCGTGGTACAGGGGCCGGCCCGGACGGCGAGTATGGAACTGGAGCTGACAGCATGGGACAGCGGTCAGTGGAGAGCGGTGCAGGCTGAGGGCAAGACCACCGTTTACGAAATATCACCCGGAAGCGTGGTGACAGCCACCCTGACGGTGACTGATAACCTGGGGCGGGTGTTTACCCTGACGGAGAGCGGCACCGTGTCCCGCGATGGGAAGTGGATCGCAGCTGCGGAAACACCGACCATCTCGAATTGACATAAATAAAAGCAGCGCCGGTCCAAATTGGACCGGCGCTGTAATATGGAGTGGGAACTGCGCGGAATTACACCATGCTCTTCAGCTCGGGGCTGACGATCAGAGTGGCCTCGGTAGCGGCCTGGATCTGCTCCACGGTGAACTCGGGGTTGTACTCGGTGAGGACCAGACCCTCAGGAGTGACCTCCATAACGCCCATCTCAGTGATGATCTTGGTGATGCACTTGACGGCGGTGTAGGGCAGACGGCACTTCTTCAGGATCTTGGGGTTGCCCTTGGCGGTGTGCTCCATGGCAACGATGACGTTCTTGGCGCCGACCAGCAGGTCCATGGCGCCGCCCATGCCGGGCATCTTCTTGCCGGGGATGATCCAGTTGGACAGGGAGCCCTCCTCGTCGACCTCAAGGCCGCCCAGGATGGTGGCGTCCACATGGCCGCCGCGGATCAGGCCAAAGGAAGTGGCGGAGTCGATGAAGCAGCCGGCGGGGCTGACGGCGGAGGGAGAACCACCGGCGTCCACCACGTGGATGGGATCGCGGTTCTCGTCGCTGACGGTGCCGGTGCCGATGATGCCGTTCTCGGACTGCAGGGTGACATGCACGCCCTCAGGCAGATAGCTGGGGACCAGAGTGGGCAGGCCGATGCCCAGGTTGACGATGTCGCCGTCCTTCAGCTCCTTGGCGACGCGCTTGGCAATAAAGCCCTTGATCTCAGACTTTTCCATTAGTACTTACCTCCCTCGACAACATAGTCCACGAACACGCCGGAAGTGCGGACATCCTCGGGAGCGATGCCGCCCAGCTCGACGATCTCCTCGGCCTCAGCGATGACAACGTCGGCGGCGGTAGCCATGACGATGTTGAAGTTGCTGGTGTCGCCCTTGTACCAGACGTTGCCGGCCTTGTCGATCTTGGCGCCGGCGATGACGGCGAAGTCGGCGTGGACGGGAGCCATCAGCAGGTAATCCTTGCCGTTGATGGTCTGCTTGCCCAGGCAGAGGGGGTTATCCTCCACGATGGTGCCGACACCGGTGGGGGTCAGCACGCCGCCCAGACCGGCGCCGTCGGCGCGGATCATCTCAGCCAGAGAGCCCTGGGGAACCAGAATGACCTCCAGAGTGCCCTCCTGCATGGACTGAGTAGCGACCTCGGGGTTCAGACCCACGTGGGTAGCGATCAGCTTCTTGACCTGGTGATTGTGGACCAGCTTGGCCACGCCGTAGTAGTCCTCGCCCATGGGGCCGCCGGGCATAGAGGCGTCGTTGCCGATCATGGTCAGATCCTTGACGCCGCTTTTGGCCAGGGCGTCAATGAACTTGTGGGCGTTGCCGCAGCCCATGAAACCGCCGAACATGACGGTGGCGCCATCGGGAATCAGCTTGACAGCCTCTTCGATGGATACGAATTTAGGCATTTTATTTGACCTCCTATGTTTTTTAGTCCGGTGGGCAGGCGGAAGCCCGCCCACCGGACTGATTTGTTATGGACAAAGGGAAATCAGCACTTCTCCCAGATGGTGGCGACACCCATGCCGCCGCCGATGCACAGGGTAGCCAGGCCCTTCTTGGCGTCGTCGCGCTTCTGCATCTCGTGCAGCAGGGTGACGATGATACGGGCGCCGGAGCAGCCAACGGGGTGACCGATGGAGATGGCGCCGCCGTTGACGTTGACCTTGGACATATCGAACTCCAGGTCACGGGCGACAGCCACGGACTGGGCGGCGAAGGCCTCGTTGGCCTCGACCAGGTCGATGTCCTTGATGGTCAGGCCGGCCTTGGCCATAGCCTGACGGGAAGCGGGAACGGGACCCAGGCCCATGACCTTGGGATCCACGCCGCCCTGGCCCCAGCTGATCAGCTTGGCCATGGGCTTCAGGCCGTACTTCTCAACGGCCTCCTTGGAGGCGAGCACCAGAGCGGCAGCGCCGTCGTTGATGCCGGAGGCGTTGGCGGCGGTCACGCGGTTGCCCTTGGAACCATCGGCCAGGGGGAACGCGCCCTTCAGCTTGGAGACGGACTCCATGGTCACGCCGGCCTTGGGATACTCGTCCACCTTGAACTCGACCATTTCCTTCTTCTTCTTCACCATGACGGGAACGATCTCGTCCACGAACTTGCCGGCGGCCTGAGCGGCCTCGGTCTTGTTCTGGGAGTTGACAGCGAACTCATCCAGCTCCTCGCGGGTGATGCCATACTGATCGCAGATGTTCTCAGCAGTGGTGCCCATGTGATAGTTGTTGAAAGCGTCCCACAGACCATCGTTCACCATGGTGTCGACGATCTTGTTGTTGCCCATACGAGCGCCCCAGCGGGCAGCGGGAATGGCATAGGGAGCGGCGGACATATTCTCGGTACCGCCGGCCACAACGATGTCGGCGTCACCGGCGGAAATGGCACGGGCAGCCTCGATGACGGACTTCATGCCGGAGCCGCACACCATGGACACGGTGTAGGCGGGGACCTCGATGGGCACGCCGGCTTTCAGAGAGACCTGACGGGCGGGGTTCTGACCCAGACCGGCGGACAGGATGCAGCCGAACATGACCTCGTCAACGTTCTCGGGGGCGACGCCGGCGCGCTTCAGAGCTTCCTTGACGACGACAGCGCCCAGCTCGACAGCAGGGGTGTCCTTCAGGGAGCCGCCAAAAGAGCCGACAGCAGTACGGCAGCAATTGACAACATAAATTTCTCTCATGACACATGACCTCCAAAAAAATTTTCCCAAAGGGATTTACACATCTACGAAAATTATATAACGGTGTGAAGAAAAAATCAACAGCAAGTGGGTGATTTTTCCGGCAAATAATCATGCTTTTTTGACCCGCGGCCCATGTTTATCGGCAAAAAAGAATTTGCGCCGTAAAATAGGGTCCCCCCGGCCCGTGATGATGGGCCGGGGGGAGGGAACAACTTATTTGCGGGCGGCGCGGCGGATGGCCTTCTCGATCTCGCAGATGATCACGGGGAGGATGGACAGGCCCAGCACGCACAGCCACTCCACGGCGCTGAGGGCGCAGACCTGGAACACGCCCATCAGGGGGGGCACCAGCAGCACGGCCAGCTGGAGCACCACGCCCACCAGGAAGGCCTTGTTCATGGAGGGGTTGGAGAACAGGCCGATCTTGAAGATGGACTGGGTCTCGCTGCGCACGTCGAAGGCGTGGAACAGCTGGCAGAAGGTCAGGGTGGCAAAGGCCATGGTGTTGGCGGTGGCGTCGGCCACGGTGGGGTCGCTGAGAATGTACTCGCCCAGCCAGTAGGAGGTCAGGGTCAGCAGACCCACCATCAGGCCCTGCCAGGCCAGACGGATGGAGAAGCTCCTGGTGAACAGGGACTCGCTGGCGGAGCGGGGTTTTTCCTTCATGACGGAGTGCTCCACCGGCTCCATGCCCAGGGCCAGGGCGGGGAGAGAGTCGGTGACCAGGTTCAGCCACAGCAGCTGGACGGCCTCCAGCGGGCGCTGGTGGAAGTTGAACAGGGTGGCCAGGAACAGGGTGAGGATCTCGCCGATGTTGCAGGACAGCAGGTAGTGGATGGCCTTCTTGATGTTGGAGTAGATGCCGCGGCCCTGCTCCACCGCGTGGACGATGGTGGCGAAGTTGTCGTCGGTCAGAATCATGTCGGCGGCGCCCTTGGCCACGTCGGTGCCGGTGATGCCCATGGCGCAGCCGATGTCGGCCACCTTCAGGGCGGGGGCGTCGTTGACGCCGTCGCCGGTCATGGCCACCACCATGCCCCGCTTCTGCCAGGCCTTGACGATGCGCATCTTGTGCTCGGGGGACACCCGGGCGTAGACGGAGAACTTATCTACCTCCTGCTCCAGCAGCTCCTGGGGCATGAAGTCCAGGTCCTCGCCGGTGATGGCCAGGTCGCCCTCCCGGAAGATGTCCAGCTCCCTGGCGATAGCCACGGCGGTGAGCTTGTGGTCGCCGGTGATCATGACAGGGCGGATGCCGGCGCCGTAGCACTCGGCCACCGCCTGCTTGACCTCCATGCGGGGCGGGTCGATCATGCCGATCAGGCCTACGAAAGTCAGGCCGGCCTCCAGCTCCTCGCTGGTCAGCTCGCCCCTGGGCAGGGTGTCCAGGTCCTTGTAGGCGGCGCCCAGCACACGCAGGGCCTTCTCAGCCATGGCGGCGTTGGCGGCCTCGATCTCCTTGACGGCGGCGGGGGAGATGGAACTCTCGCCGCTGCCCAGAATGCGGGTGCAGCGGGAGAGCAGGATGTCGGGAGCGCCCTTGACCATGACCCGGTACTTGCCGTTCACCGGGTGGATGGTGCTCATCAGCTTGCGGTCGGAGTCAAAGGGAAGCTCGGCTACCCGGGGCATCTGGGCCTCCAGAGTGTTCTTGTCCAGGCCTTCCTTGAAGGCGGCATCCACAAAGGCGGTCTCGGTGGGGTCGCCGGCGGTCTTGGGAGAGCCGTCCTCGTTGTAGGTCAGCACGGTGTCGTTGCACAGGGTGGTGACGGTGAGGGCCTCCTGGCGGTGGGCGCCGCCCAGGGTCCAGATGTCCACTACGGTCATGCGGTTCATGGTCAGAGTGCCGGTCTTATCCGAGCAGATGACGCCGGCGCAGCCCAGGGTTTCCACAGCGGGCAGCTTTTTGACGATGGCGTTGTGCTTCACCATCCGCTGCACGCCCAGGGCCAGCACGATGGTGACGATGGCGGGCAGACCCTCGGGGATGGCGGCCACGGCCAGGGACACGGCGGACATGAACATCTCCAGAATGCCGTGATGGTAGATGACGCCCACGCCGAACATGACGGCGCACACCGCCAGGCAGACGAAGGACAGGGTCTTGGAGATCTCAGCCATCTTCTTCTGGAGGGGGGTCTCGCCCTCGTCCTCGCTGGTGAGCATCTTGGCGATGTGGCCCACCTCGGTGTTCATGCCGGTGGCAGTGACCACGCAGACGGCACGGCCGTTGGTGATGACGGTGGAGGACACCACCATGTTCTTCCGGTCGGCCAGGGCGGTCTCCTCCGGCAGGGAGTCGATCATCTGCTTGCTGACGGGGACGGACTCGCCGGTCATGGCGGACTCGTCGGCCTTCAGGTTGGCGCACTCCAGAATGCGGGCGTCGGCGGGCACCAGGTCGCCGGCCTCCAGCACGATGATGTCGCCGGGCACCAGCTTGTCGGTGTCCAGGCGGATCTGCTGTCCGTCACGGATGACCTTGGCCAGGGGAGCCGACATCTTCTGAAGGGCCTCCAGGGCCTTTTCCGCGCTGTTTTCCTGGGAAATGGAAATGCAGGCGTTGACCACCACGATGATGAGGATGATGAGGGCCTCGATCCAGTCCTCGCCGCCGGTGGAGATGAGGGACAGGACGGCGGCGGCCAGCAGCACGATGATCATGGGGTCCTTCATCTGCTTGAGGAAGCGGACCAGAAGGCTCTCCTTCTTGCCGCCTTCCAGGGCGTTGGGGCCGTACTGCTCCAGGCGGCGCTGGGCCTCCTGGGTGGTCAGGCCGCGGGCCTGGTCGCTTTCCAGCTCCGACAGGGTCTCCGCGGGGGTTTTTGTGAACCATGAGCTCACAGTGCAACACTCCTTTTCTGTTTACAAGGGTTTCCTTAACTATACCAGATGTTCGGGTCGAAGGGAGGGGAAGGGTGGACGTGCCCGGGGATGAAAAAAAGACTTATCCGCAACACTGGTTGCGGATAAGTCTCATCTTTTCATACAAGGCCAGACGGAAAACCGCCATGCTGTTGGCGCTTGTCACAGGAATGATCCTGCAGACTACTCCCTTATCGTTTGATTATTTTAGCAGGAAGGGTTTGCCTTGTCAAGAGGGAATTTTCACTTATTTCTCGGCGTATTCCACGGTGTCCAGGGTCTCCAGGTAGGCGTTCTGCCAGGCCACATAGCGGTTATAGAAGTCCGCCACGTCGAGGCTGTCCAGAGCCTCGCCACGCTGGATGTCGGCGTCGTTCAGCCACAGGTCGGCCATGGTGTCCATCCGGGCGGTCCGCCACTCGTCGGAGTAGCTCTCCAGATCCTCCACCTCGTCCCGCAGGATGATGTGGTAGCCGTAGGTGGACTCCACGATGTCGGAGATGGCGCCGAACTCCAGGGCCAGGGCGGTGTTCTCAAACTCGGGCACCATCTGGCCGGTGGTGGCGGTGTAGCCGTTGGGGTTGGAGGACAGGCCGCTGTCCTCGCTGTACTGGTTCATCAGCTCGTTGAACAGGGTGTCGGGGTCATCGCTGGCCCGGAGCTGGGCCAGGAGGTCCTCCGCCAGAGCCCGCTTCTCGGCGATGGTCTCGTCGTCCAGGGCGGGGTAGTGGTAGGCGCCATCGTCGCCCAGGGTGGGAGTGCCCTCCATGTCCACGGTGAGCAGCAGGATGTGCCGGGCCTGGTAGACGTAGTTGTTCAGGTCCTCCTCCGTGGGCACGGGGGTCATGGCCTGGAGCAGGTTGTCATAGAGGTCGGTGACGGAGTAGATGAACTTTATGTCGTCATCGCTCAGGCCGTACAGCTCCTTGCGCTGGGTATAGGTGTCGGGATCGCTGGTCATCTCTGCGGTGATGGCGGAGAGCTGCTCATCGGTGAGGGGACAGCCGTTCTCCTGCACCTTCTGGGCCAGGATGGCGTAGTAGGCGGCCATGGTACAGGCGTCGGAGAGAATGGGGTCGGCGAAGTCCTCCACGGTGAGGCCGTAATAGTAGTAGGCGTTCTCAAAATAGGAGCAGCTGAAGGCCAGCCAGTAGAGGAACAGGCTGGTGGGGACGGTCTCGCCGTTGACGGTAAGCAGGGCGTCCTGGGCGGCCAGGTCGCCGGCGGCAAAGGTGAGGATGTCCTGGGACAGGTCGGCGGTCACGGCAGTATCGCTGTCGGCGGAGGGACTGGCGGAGGCGTCCGGGCTGGCGGAGGGCTCGGTGTTGGAGCCGCGGCAGGCGCACAGGGACAGGGCCAGCGCCAGGGAAAGCAGCAGGGCAAGCAGTTTTTTCATGGTATCCTCCTGTTCTGCCGCCGTCGGCCGACGGCGGCGCGGGTGCGAATGATCAGATGACATTCTACCATCCCGGGGCGAAAAAGGCAACTCCGGGGCGGCTTATTTACAAATCGTTTTCACTTTGGCCGGTTTTTTCCTCCAGCAGAGCGGCGTATTTCCGCACCACCTGGTCGGCCAGCCGCAGGGGGTCTTCCCCCTTGCGGAGCTTCAGGGTGACGGTGGGCCTGTCGCCGGGGGAGAACAGCAGCCGCCCGGCGAAGGCGCCGGCCAGGGCGGAGACGGCCTCCAGGTCGCACCGGGCCATGGTCAGGATGAGGCTGCCGCCCTTCTGGCTGATGTCGGTCACACCGCAGGCGGCGGCCTGGCCCCGGAGGAGGGCCACGGAGATCAGGTTGTTCACCGGGCGCGGGGGGTCGCCGAACCGGTCGATCAGCTCGTCGGTCATGTCGTCGGCATCCTCCTCGGTGCGGATGCGGGCGATGCGGCGGTACAGGTCCATCCGCTGCTCCGGCGAGGGGACGTATCTGTCCGGGATGGAGGCGGCCACGGTCAGGTCGGCGGTGCACTCGGGCAGGCGGGCGGGGGCTTCCCCCTTCTCTTCCAGCACCGCGTCCTCCAGCAGTTTAAGGTAGAGGTCGTAGCCCACGCTCATCATGAACCCGGACTGCTCCGGGCCCAGCAGGTTGCCGGCCCCCCGGATCTCCAGGTCCCGCATGGCGATCTTGAAGCCGGAGCCGAACTCGGCGTACTCCCGGATGGCGGACAGCCGCTTGGCGGCCACCTCGGACAGCACCTTGCCGGTGCGGTAGGTCATATAGGCGTAGGCCCGGCGGGGGGAGCGGCCCACCCGGCCCCGGATCTGGTGGAGCTGGGCCAGGCCCATCTTGTCCGCGTCCTCAATGATGAGGGTATTCACATTGGCGATGTCGATTCCGGTCTCAATGATGGTGGTGCACACCAGTACGTCGATGTCCCCGTCGCTCATGCGGGTCATCACGTCGTTCAGCTCCTCCTGGCTCATCTTGCCGTGGCCCACCGCCACCTCCACCCCCTCGCCCAGCATCTCCTTGATGCGGTGGGCGGTGCGCTCGATGGTGTCCACCCGGTTGTGGAGGTAGTACACCTGGCCGCCCCGCTCCAGCTCCCGGCGCATGGCGTCGCACAGGATGGACCAGTCGTGCTCCATCACATAGGTCTGCACCGGCTGGCGGCTGGCGGGGGGCTCCTCGATGGCGGACATGTCCCGGATGCCGGACAGGGCCATGTTCAGGGTGCGGGGGATGGGCGTGGCGGACAGGGTGAGCACGTCCACCTGCCGGGAGATCTCCTTCAGCCGCTCCTTGTGGGTGACGCCGAAGCGCTGCTCCTCGTCCACCACCAGAAGGCCCAGGTCCTTGAAATGCACATCCTTCTGCAGCAGCCGGTGGGTGCCGATGAGCACATCCACCGAGCCGTCGGCCACCCCGACCAGGGCGGTCTTGATCTGGGCGGCGGTGCGGAACCGGGAGACCACCTCGATCTCCACCGGATACTTGGCGAACCGGGACTTGCAGGTCAGGTAGTGCTGCCGGGCCAGCACGGTGGTGGGTACCAGGATGGCGGCCTGCTTGCCGTCCAGCACGCACTTCATGACGGCCCGCAGGGCCACCTCCGTCTTGCCATAGCCCACATCGCCGCACAGCAGCCGGTCCATGGGCCGGGCGGTCTCCATGTCCCGCTTGATCTCCGCGATGGAGCGGAGCTGGTCCTCGGTCTCCTCATAGGGAAAGTCATCCTCGAACTCCTTCTGCCAGGGGGAGTCGGGGGAGAAGGCGTAGCCCGGCTGCCGCTGCCGCTGGGCGTAGAGCTGGATGAGCCCCTTGGCCAGGTCCTTCACCGCGGCCTTGGTGCGGCTTTTGGCCCGCTCCCAGTCGGCGCCGCCCAGCTTGGACAGCTTTTTGGTCTCCGGATCGTCCCCGCCGCCGATATACTTGGAGATGGAATCCAGCTGGGTGGCGGGGAGGTACAGGGTGTCGGTGCCGGCGTAGGCCAGCTTGATGTAATCCTTCTGAATGCCGTCCACCTGCATTTTCACCATGCCCACGAACCGGCCGATGCCGTGGTGCTCGTGGACCACCAGGTCCCCGGGGGACAGGTCGGTGAAGGAGTCCACCCGCCGGCGGTCGGCGGCGTGCTTCAGCCGCTTGCCCTTCTTCCGGGGCTCCGCCCGGCCCTCGGTGAGCACCGCCCAGGGGCACCCGGCGTAGTCAAAGCCGGCGGACAGCCCGCCCACGGCGATGGCGATGGTGCCGGGCCGGGGCAGCTCGTGGAGCTGAAAGTCCACCGCCGAGCGCACCTTCTGATCCCGCAGCATGGCCTGGAGGTTCAGGGCCCGCTGCTCGCTGCCCACCAGCACCACCGCGCCTGTGCCGGACTTCTGATAGTGGGTCAGATCGGCCACAGCGGTGTCCAGGCTGGCGCCGAAGGAGGAGAGCTGCCGGGCCTGCACCGTCAGGATGGCCCGGGGGGGCAGGGGGGTGGAGGAGGTGGCGAAGGAGTCCAGAAAGCACAGGGCGAAGTCGGACAGATAGGCCATCAGGTCGTCCATCCCCGCGGCAAAGACCGCCTTTTTGCCCTCCACGGCCCCGGATTCGATGAGGGTTTTCACGTCCTCCCCCAGCTGCCACAGCCAGTTTTTGGCCCGCTCCGCCACCCGGCCGGACTCGGAGAAGCACACCACCGCGTCAGGGGGCAGGTGGTGGGCGGCGGTGGTCAGGCGGTCATACCGGGTGGGGAGGAGCCGGTCGGGGACGCGGTCCCACCGTCCGTCCTTTTGGACGGGCAGCACCTCGCTGACCGGCAGGAATACCGCCTTGTCCAGCTGGGCCACCCGGCGCTGGGTGGACACGTCGAACAGGCCCATGGAGTCCACATCGGTGTCCCAGAATTCCACCCGCACCGGGTGGTCCTGGGCGGGGGAGTATACATCTAATATACCGCCCCGGAGGGCGAACTGGCCCACGCCCTCCACCTGCTGGCACCGGGTGTAGCCCAGGGCGGCCAGAGCGTCGGCCAGCTCGTTCAGGTCGTACCGACCGCCCGCCTCCACGGTGACCACATGGTCCGCCAGCTCCTCCGGAGACAGGGTGCGCTGGAGCAGACCCTCAATGGTGGCGGTGATGAGGGGGGTGTTCCCCTCCGCCATGGCGTACATGGCGGCCAGCCGCTGGTGCTCCCACTGGCGGGAGGCCACGGCGCCGTCGTGGAACAGGAACTCCCGGGCGGTCAGCAGGGTGGCGGGGGTGCCGGTCAGGGCGGTGTAGTCCTCCCCCAGGCGAATCGCCTCGTTCTCGTCGGCGCACACCAGCACCACCGGGCGGCCCGTGCGGGCACCCAGCCCGGCGGCGAAGTGGGCCCGGTGGACGGGGGACAGGCCGGACACCGCCGCCGGCGACCGGCCGTTTTCCAGATTGGCCAGCAGCTGGCCGAATTCCGGCACCTGATCCAACAGATTGAGCAGCTCTTTCATGGCGAGACCTCGGATTAGAAAAATTTGGAAGTCGAAAACGCGGCAACAGCCCCATGAAAAAAGTTCCATGGGGGGTGTGGAATTAGAAATCAGGAATTAGAAATGCGGAATTGACCGGCGCACCGAAGGTCCGGCCATAGGGGGCGATGTCCCCATCGCCCCGAATAAAGCCGTTCCCGAGCGGGTGACCCTGCATCTGTTGGGGCGGCTGTCGGTCAGTTGAACTTGTTCATGGCCCTGTCGATGCCGTCAGAGAGCAGGCACTCCACGGCGTCGGCGGCCCGTTGAACGGCGGCGTCCATGGTCTTTTTATCTTCGCCCTGGAGCTTGCCCAGCACCCAGTCGGCCATGTCGTAGTCCGGGTGGGGCTTGCCGCCCACCCCCACCTTCAGCCGGGGGAACTGGTCGGTGCCCAGGTGCTGGATGACGCTTTTCAGCCCGTTGTGCCCCCCGGCGGAGCCGCCCTTGCGGATGCGCAGCTTGCCCAGAGGCAGGTCCACATCGTCGGAGATGACCAGCACATGGTCGGCGGGGATCTTGTAGAACCGGGCAGCGTCCCCCACCGCCTCGCCGGACAGGTTCATAAAAGTGACCGGCTTCATTACCAGCACCCCCTGTCCACCGATGACGGCGGTGTTGGTCAGGGCGCGGTGCTTCAGCCGCTGAATGGGAAAGCGGCCCCGCTCCCCCAGCTCATCGGCCACCATAAAGCCCACGTTGTGGCGGGTGTTTTCATATTTGTCGCCGGGGTTGCCCAGGCCCACCACCAGCCAGGATACCGGGGCTTTTTTCTGAAACAGCATAGCGCACCTCAAAGATAAAGTGGGGCGAGAAGATTCTCGCCCCACTATTATAGCGGAGTTTTTTCCTTTGGTAAAGGGGAAAGTCAGCGATCAGGTGAACAGCTTGGACACGGAGCGCTCCTCGTAGATGCGCTCGATGGCCTCGGCGAACATGTGGGCCACGGAGAGGTACTTGATCTTGGGGCAGATCTCGCTGAGGTTGGCCTTGGGCTGGATGGTGTCCAGGAACAGGACCTCCTCCAGGCAGGACTCGTTGATGCGGTCATAGGCGGGGCCGGAGAGGACGCCGTGGGAGGCGCAGGCGCTGACCGACTTGGCGCCGCCGATGTCCATCAGGGCCTTGGCGGCGTGGCACAGGGAGCCGCCGGTGTCCACCATGTCGTCCAGCAGGATGACGTGCTTGTCCTTGACCTCGCCGATGATGTTCATGACCTCGGAGGAGTTGGCCTTCTGGCGGCGCTTGTCCACGATGGCCATGGGCATATCCAGCTTCTGGGCGAAGGCGCGGGCGCGGGCCACGGAGCCCACGTCGGGGGAGACCACCATGGTCTGGTCATGGACGGCGGCGTAGCGGCGCAGGCAGTAGTCCACAAACACGGGGGAGCCCAGCAGGTTGTCCACGGGGATGTCGAAGAAGCCCTGAATCTGGGCGGCGTGGAGGTCCATGGTCAGTACCCGGTCGGCACCGGCGGCGGCAATCATGTTGGCCACCAGCTTGGCGGAGATGGGATCGCGGGGCTTGGTCTTGCGGTCCTGGCGGGCATAGCCGAAGTAGGGCATCACGGCGGTGATCCGGCCGGCGGAGGCCCGCTTCAGGGCGTCGATCATGACCAGAAGCTCCATCAGGTGGTTGTTCACCGGGTCGCTGGTGGACTGGACCACGAACACATCAGAGCCGCGGACGGTCTCGTAGATGGAGGCAAAGCACTCGCCGTCGGAAAAAGTGCCCACCTCAGCGTTGCCCAGCTGAATGCCGATCTCCTTGCAGATCGCCTCAGCCAGCGCCCGGTTGGAGCTGCCGGAGAAGATCTTGATGTCCTTGCCATGTGAAATCATGCTGCAAACATCCTCTCTATTTGTGGTGATAGTTATTTTTCCGCGCGGTGAGCTGTCCGCGCGCTTGTTCACTTTTTGTCCCGCTTGTCCTTCCAGTCCAGCTTCACCGTCTGGCGGGAGCGGCCGATGACGAAGCTGTCCTCAGGCACATCCTCGGTGATGGTGGTGCCGGCGGCGATATAGGCGCCGTCCCCCACGGAGACCGGGGGGATGAACTTGGTCTGGCAGCCGATAAACACGTTGCCGCCGATGGTGGTGCGGGCCTTCACCTTGCCGTCGTAGTTGCAGGTGACGGTGCCGCAGCCGAAGTTGCAGCCGGGGCCCACGTCGGAATCTCCCACATAGGTCAGGTGGGCCATCTTGGTCCCCTCGCCCAGATTGCAGTTCTTCAGCTGGACGAAGGCGCCGATCTTGGAGCCGGCCGCCACCACGGAGTGGGGGCGCAGGTGGGCGAAGGGGCCGATCTCGCAGCCCCTGCCGATGCGGCTCTCATTGCACTGGGAGGAGTTGACGGTCACCTCGTCCTCCACCTCACAGTCCACCAGCATGGTGTTGGGGCCGATCTCGCAGTTTTTGCCCACAACGGTTTTGCCCCGCAGGATGGTGCCGGGCAAAAGAAGGGTGCCCTCGCCCACGGTAACCTCATCCTCCACCCAGACGGCGGAGGGGTCCATCATCAGCACGCCGGCAGCCAGCAGCGCCTGGCGCTTCTCCTCAAAATGAGACTGTTCCACGGGTCAAAGACACCCCTTTAATTTTACATTCATTTATATTATATCAAACGCCGCAAAATTTTGAAGCGAAATTTTTAATTTTTTCCTCGGGCTTTTTGCCGAAAAAAACAGACGAAATTTTGCAAATTTGTGCTTGACAGACAGACAGGGCCATGGTAACATAACTGTACTAATACAGGCAATACAGTTTGCCGGAGAGGAGGGGCCGTGAATGCTGCAGTTGAACTACCGGGACGGGCGGCCCATCGGGTTTTTGACAGTTGACCAGAGGAGCAGTGGGCTGCAGGCGTTGCAACGCCT
>JBJEYO010000183.1:0-5607 GCA_051886935.1 Candidatus Enterenecus sp.
CGACATGACCTGGGTCAAGGTCACCGAGATCGACGAGAAGGGCCGCGTCAACCTGTCCTATAAGGACGCCCTCCGCGAGATCGAGCAGAAGAAGGCCAACGGCGAGATCGTGAAGTAAACAAAGCCACAAAATTGATTCAGCCCCGGACCATCGGTCCGGGGCTGATTTTCGCTTTTCAGGCGGGCCGGTCAGCCCTTCTGGGCCTCCGGCTCCTTTTCCTTGCGCCGGTAGCGCAGGGTGACCACGGTGAGGACGATGTAGCCCACCACCAGGACCGCGCACAGAAGCGGCCCGACAACGGAGAGGGAACGGGTGGGCTCCTGAATGCGGAGCTGGCCGTCGATCACGCCGTCGTATTTGTACAGGCCCTGCTGGAAGGAGTACTCCACGCAGTCGCCGCCGAAGGTCTCCTCCACCGCCGCCTGGGCGATGCAGTATTCGTAGGCCATCTTGTAATTGCCGTCGCTCCCCTGCCTCCACAGGATGATGTCGTCAAAGGCATAGCCCCCGGCCTCGAAGCACCAGAGCTGAAGCTCCAGATCGTCGCCGATGGCCAGACTGTCGGCCAGATAGGAGCCGGTGATCTCCTCGGCGCCCAGGGTGGCCAGATGCTTCTCCTGGTGGGCGGTGATCCACTCCATCCGGCCGTCCGCCGCAATGGGGTAGGAGCCCCGGGTGGTGTAGATGACGGCGGCGATGAAGGCGATGAGCAGGACCACGGGAATCCAGAAACGCTTGACGTATTTCATGGGGAAAGCCTCCTGATAATCACAGATCTGACCATACTATACCAGAACCAGCCAGTTTTTACAAGCGCAAACGCTCTGGGGCGTCACTCCAGTCCCAGCCGGGTCAGCACGGCGGTAAACCAGTCGGGCAGAGGGGCTTCCGCCGTCATACGCACCCCGGTGACGGGGTGGGTGAAGGTGAGCTGGGCGGCGTGGAGACACTGGCCGGACAGACCCGGGAAGGGCTTTCTGGGGCCATAGACCGGGTCTCCCAGCAGGGGGTGGCCCATGTGGGCCATGTGGACGCGAATCTGGTGGGTGCGGCCGGTCTCCAGCCGGCAGGTGATGTGGGAATAGCCGTTCCGGCTGTCCACCACCTGCCAGTGGGTCACCGCCTCGCGGCCCTGGCCGGGGCGGCACACCGCCATGCGCTTGCGGTCAGTGGGGTGGCGGGCGATGGGGGCGCTGACGGTGCCGGCGTCCTCCCGGAACCCGCCCAGTACCACCGCGTGGTACAGGCGAAACAGGGAGTGGTCCTCCAGCTGGTCGGCCAGGGACAGGTGGGCCCGGTCGTTCTTGGCGGCGATGAGCAGGCCGGAGGTGTCCCGGTCGATGCGGTGGACGATGCCCGGGCGGCGCTCCCCGTTGATGCCCGACAGTGATTGTCCGCAGTGATATAACAGGGCGTTGACCAGCGTGCCGTCTGGGTGGCCGGGGGCCGGGTGGACCACCATGCCCACCGGCTTGTTCACCACGATGACGTCGTTATCCTCGTACACGATGTCCAGGGGGATGTCCTGAGGAATCAGGTCCACCTCCTCCGGCTGGGGCGGCGAGATGAGCAGAACATCGCCGGGCGAGAGCCGGTCGTTTTTTCGCACCGGGACGCCGTTCAGGGTGACCCGCCCCTCCTCCAGCCACTTCTGGGCGGCGGAGCGGGTGACGCCGTCCAGACCGGCGGCCATCAGGGCGTCGGCCCGGCCGGGCTCACTGATCGTCAGCGGGAAGGTGGGCTCCATGGTCCCCGTCCTCCTTTTTGTGATCCTTTTCCCAGAAAAACAGCAGGTACACGCACAGCAGAGCCACCCCCACCGTGATGCAGCAGTCGGCCACGTTGAACACGGCGAAGTCCATAAACACGGTCTGGAACATGTCGGTGACATACCGGAACACCAGCCGGTCGATCAGGTTGCCCACGCCGCCGGCCATGATGAGGGTGGCGCTGAGCAGGCCCAGCCGGCCGGTGATGAACCTGCGGGCCACCATCAGGGCGACGATCACCACGATGACGGCGGACACCAGGGTCAAAATCCAGGTGTGCTCCCGCAGGATGGAGAAGGCGGCGCCGGTGTTCTGCACATAGGTCAGGTCCAGAATGTGGGGGATAAAGGGCACGGACTTCCCCAGGGGGATGTGGGCGCGCACCAGATATTTGCTCACCTGATCCACCAGGATGAGCACAGCGGCCAGAATGGCGTACAGCATACGATCAGCCTTTCAAAATAATGGGCGTTGGGATGATAAATTCCAACGCCCATTGTAGCATATCCGGCGCGTTCCGTCCAGCCCCTCCCGGACGGCCCGCGGCGCACATATTTTCTGCGCCCGGTGGAAGAATAGGGGGAAAGGAGGTGCGCCATGGGCATTTTCGGAAGCAAAAAGCGGGTGCCGCCGCCCCACCCCCGGAGGGAGCCGCGCATCGACTGTCCGCTGACTGCGGACAATATCGCCGAGGTGTTCGGCGATTGCGTGGACTTCAAGCGGCGGACCATCTATCTGAACAACGATCCGGCCCGGCAGGTGGAGGCACTCTACATCGCCGGGCAGGTGCGGAACGAGCGGGCCAGCGACTACGTGCTCCGTCCCCTGACCCAGAACGAGGCCCTCCGCGCCGCTCCCGACATGGATGCCGCCTTCGACCTGATGGCCAACGGCGGCATCTACAGCCTGTCGGCGGAGGTGCGCACCACCGCCGACCAGGTGGTGTTTGACCTGATCGATGGCTGGATGGCCCTGTTTTTTCCCGGGAAGGAGCAGGTGCTCACCTTTATGACCGCCACGGAGGAGAAACGCTCGGTGTCCGACCCGGAGAACGAGCCGGACGTAAAGGGGGCCCGGGACTCCTTTGTGGAGAGCGTGCGCACCAACACCTCCCTGGTGCGCCGCCGCCTGCGGGCGCCCTCACTGCGAATCAAGGAGCAGCTGGTGGGGCGGCAGTCAGTGACCCCGGTGGACGTGCTGTGGCTGGAGGGCATCGCCGACCCCGCCCTGGCGGAGGAGCTGGAGCGCCGGCTGGAGAAGATTGACATCGACGCCCTGGTGATGACGGGCAGCTTTGAGCAGTTCGTGGTGGAGGAGAAGCACACCGCCTTTCCCATGACCGCCTATACCGAGCGGCCCGACCGGTTCTGCGCCGGCCTGGCGGAGGGCCGGGTGGGGGTGCTCATCGACGGCATCCCCATGGGCTGGCTCTTCCCCGCCACCCTGGACAGCTTTTTCCGCACCGGCCAGGACTCCAGCTCCGGCTGGGCGGTGGCCTCCGCCCTGTCGGTGCTGCGGTACCTGTGCGTCCTGCTGACCCTGTTTCTGCCGGGGCTGTATGTGGCGGCGGTGCTCTTTCACCCGGAGCTCATCCCGGTGAAGCTCACCCTGTCCATCATCGCCGCCCGGGCGGACGTGCCCTTCTCCACTCTGACGGAGGTCATCGTCATGCTGCTGGCCTTTGAGGTGCTCCAGGAGGCGGGGCTGCGCCTGCCCTCCTCCATCGGCCAGACCGTGTCCATCCTGGGCGGACTGGTGGTGGGCAGCGCGGCGGTGGAGGCCAAGCTGGTCAGCCCGGCGGTGCTGGTGGCGGTGGCCATCGCGGGCATCGCGGGGTACACCGCCCCCAGCCAGGACTTTGCGGGGGCCATCCGCATCTGGCGGCTGCTGCTGACCATAGCGGCGGGCATATTCGGCCTGCTGGGGCTGGCGCTGGGGGGCATGGCGCTGGTGTACCGCCTGGCGCAGCTGGAGAGCTTTGGCGTGGCCTATCTGACCCCCTTCGCCTCCAACGCCGGGCGGCAGAAGGAGGGCCACACGGTGCTGCGGCAGCCCCTGCCCGATGTGAAGACCAGACCGGACTATCTGAATACGAAGAACAGGAGGAACCAGGGATGAGGAGACTGGCCGCTTTGCTGGCGGGACTGCTGCTGCTGTCCGGCTGCGCGCCCAACGCCCGGGAGCCGGCGGATCTGGCCCTGGTGCGGGTGCTGGGGGTGGACGGTGCCGGCCCGGTGACCCTGACGGCGGTGTGCGGCGGCAGTGATCAGGAGGCGTTCTGCCGGGGAGCCTGCGCCGGCGGCAGCTTTCAGGAGGCCAAGCGGGCGCTGCCCTGGAGCGGACGGGAGGAGCTGTCCCTGACCAGCGTCAGCTATCTGCTGGTGGGGCCGGACGCGGACCTGTACGCGGTGGCCATCGCCATCCTCAACGACCCGGAACTGGGGGGCTCGGCCACGGTCTGGCTGGCGCCGGAGGGGGCTGCGGCCCTTCTGGACGGCTGTGACGACCCGGCCTCCGGTCTGGAACTGCTGACCGGAGCGGGGGCGGCGGCCCCCACGGTGGCCCAGGCGGCAGCCGCCCTGGCGGCCGAGGGACAGGTGACCCTGCCCCGGGTAGCCGGGCGGGACGGACAAGTGGTGGAACAGGGGGAAACAGTATGGAAACGGAACGGCTGAATCCCGACGCCCTGTCCGGGCGGCAGCTGTCAGTGGCGGTGCTGGTGGGGGGCCTCTCCCCTGCCGCAGCCCTGGCGGGGCGGGCGGCGTGGCCCTGGCTGCTGTTGTGGGCCGGGGTGGGCGTGGCCCTGGGCTGGCTGACCCTCCGCCGCCTGGGAGGACGGCCGCTGTATCAGGGGGCGGGCGGCGGCGTGCTGGCCGTGCTTTGCGGCGGCTGGGCGGTGGTGCTGGCCGCCCGGGTGCTCCGCCGGGCGGCGGAGCGCATCCAGCTGACCTCCGGCGGGGAGCAGACCGTGCTGTGGCTGATCCTGCTGCTGGCCATTCCCCTGGTCTGGATGGGCTGGGGCAAGGCGGCCCCCTTTTTCCGCATGGCGGAGATCCTGTGGCTGGCCATGGCGGTGACGCTGGCCTTGATCCTGACCTTCGGCGCGGCGCGGGTGGAGTGGCGCTATGTGGTCCCCGCCGAGGGGGGCTGGCTGGACGCGGCTCTGGTCATGGGCGAGATCCTGACGCCGGGGCTGTTCGTGCTGCCCTATATATATAAGGTGCGGGAGCCGGAGCAAAGCGGCCAGGGCCTGGCCTGGCTGGCCGGCCTGGGCGGGCTGGGCACGGCGATGAGCGTGATCACCGTGGGCATCCTGGGCGGGACGGTGCCGGAGGTGACCCGGCCCTTCTTCGTGGCGGCAGGGCTGCTGGGCAGCAGCTCCCGGTGCGAGGGGCTGCTGTCCGCCCTGTGGGTCCTGCCGGACCTGACCCTGGCCGGGCTGCTGTGCCGGGTGTGGGGGGCGCGGCGCTGGCCGGCGGCCGCCGCTGTCCTGACCGCCGCCCTGGCGGCCAGCGGAATCACCGACCTGATCCCAAATTTTATTTTTCCCTGCGGAACTCTTTTTTTACTGGCGCTGACACTGGTTTTTCCAAAGGGGAAAGGGAAAATAGTGGTCCCGTTTTAAGGGGAAAAACAACATCTTGTGGTGGTAAAAAGACCCAGAAAAAAAGCTGAAAAAACTTGCGAAAAAGTGTTGACAACCGGGAATTGATTTGGTATATTAGCAAAGCGCCTTGCGGAGGCGGCCTTGAATGAAAGCAGTCAACTTTGGGAAAAGAAAATGCTTGACAAGGCGGCACGAAAGTGCTAAGATATAGTTCCGCCGCGAGAGCGGTT
>JBJEYO010000184.1:0-5589 GCA_051886935.1 Candidatus Enterenecus sp.
ACGGGCCAGCCTCTCGTCTTATTTTTTCGGGCCGCTTATTTTGCAACGCTCCCTTCCTCTGTTTTCCCCGAAAATTTTTCCCGGCTCCATCTATCAATTTCCATTGCATTCTGGTAAACTAAGGGGTAAACTGGCAAGACGCGATGAAGGAGGGACCCGCCGTGAAAAAGGTCCGCATCACCGTTATGAAAACCGCCTGCTACCCCGATCTGATGGAGCGGTACGAAAACCCCATGGAGCACGCCTGCGATATGCGGGTGGGCCAGGTCTTTACCGCCAACGGCTGGCAGCGGCCGGAGGGGATGTGCGAAAGCGCCTGGGACAGCATGTCCCCCTTTGTCATGACCCTGGCCCACGGCGGCGGGGACTTCTATGACGGCTGGATGAAAAACAAACGGTCCGCCATGATCTCCTGCAACGACGGCTTCCGCCCGGTCAGCTTTCTTCTGGAGACGCTGGACGAGGACGCGGACTGAGCGGAACATTGATCTCCGGAGGTTTTTCTATGGACTATGAAGCACTGTTGGAGGGCTGCGCCGAGATGGGCTGCCGCCTGCTGAACTGCGGGGCCGAGATTCACCGGGTGGAGGACACCGTCCGCCGCCTGCTGGGCGCCTACGGCATCCAGGGCGAGGTGTTCGCCATCCCCAACTGCCTGATCATCAGCATCACCGACCGTGACGGCCATACTCTGACCCGGATGCGCCGGGCCGAGGTACACGGGACGGATATTCAGGCGCTGGAGGCATATAATGCCCTGTCCCGGCAGCTGTGCGCCGACCCGCCGCAGGACACCGGCGAGATTCTGAGCCGCATGTCCCAAATCACGGCCCGGCTGTCCCCCTACCCCATCCGCATCCAGCTGATGGGATACTTTCTCGGCGCCTTCTTCTTCTCCATGTTCTTCTCCGGCAGCTGGCTGGAGGCCCTGGTGGGCGGCGTGGTGGGTCTGCTGGCCGGCGGCTGCGCCCTGCTGCTGGGCCGCACCCGCTCCAACTTCTTCATCAACACCATGGTGGCCGGCTTTGTGCTGGCCTTCGCCGCCTACGGCCTGTTCGTGCTGGGCATTCCCATCAACATCGAATCGGTCATCGTAGGCGCCATCATGGTGCTGGTGCCCGGGCTGGTGTTCACCAACTTCATGAGCGATCTGCTCACCGGCGACATCGTGGCCGGCCTGTCCACCTTCGCCCGGGCGGTCCTGACCGCCGGGGCCATCGCCCTGGGCACCGGCGCCGCCATCGCCCTGTTCCAGCGCTTCGGCGAGATTCCCGTGGGGGTCACTCCCCCGGTGGTCTACTCCGCGCCCCTGGCCTGTCTGCTGGCTTTCATGGCCTGTCTGGGCTTCTGCCTCCCCTTCAATATCCGGGGCATGGGGATGCTGCTGTGCTGTCTGGGCGGCGCCCTGGGCTGGGCCGCCTATCTGGCGGTGCAGCACGGCGGCGGCAGCGTCTATATCAGCAGCTTTGTGGCCTCCATCACCGTGGCCATCTACGCCGAGACCATGGCCCGCATCCGCAAGTGCCCCGCCACCTCCTACCTGGTGGTGTCCTACTTCCCCCTGGTGCCCGGCTACACCATCTACCAGGCCATGGACTACAGCATCCGGGGCAACACCGACCTGTTTCTGGAGACCTTCACCCGCACCTTTGGCATCGCCGGGTGCATCGCCCTGGGCACCCTGCTGGTCTCCACCGCCCTGCGAATCATCCAGGCAAAGAGGAGGCGCTGAACCATGGCCCGTTATGACACCGTCCTGCTGGACGCCGACATGACCATTCTGGACTTTGAGCGCTCGGAACGGGAGGCCCTCCGCCGCACCCTGGAGACCTACGGGATGCCCTGTGACCAGGAGGTCTGCCAGACTTACAAAAAGATCAACTCCGCCCTGTGGGAGGCCCTTTTCCGGGGCGAGGTGGACCAGGATTTCCTGGTGGTGGAGCGGTTCGCCGCCCTCCAGCGGCTTTACGGCGGCGGGGACAGCCCCGCCCGGCTCAACCACACCTATGAGTCCTTTCTGGGGGAGGAAGCCCACCTGCTGCCCGGCGCGTGGGAGTTCTGCGAAACGCTGAAAGGCCAGGGCTTCACCCTGGCCATCGCCACCAACGGTATGCCCACGGCCCAACGGGGCCGCTATGTCCGCACCGGCCTGGACCGGCTCATCCCCCACCTGTTCATCTCCATGGAGCTGGGGGTGCAGAAACCCATGGCCGCCTACTTCGACAGGGTGTGTGCGGCCCTGGAGATCACCGACCGGAGCCGGGTAGTCATGATCGGCGACAGCCTGACCAGCGACATTCAGGGGGGCAACAACGCCGGCATCGACACCATCTGGTTCAATCCCAAAGGACTTCCCCTCACCGGCCGGGCCCGGCCCACCTACACCGCGGACAGCTACGGCCAGATCCTCCGCATCCTGTCCGGGGATCACTCCTGAAGTTTACATAAAGTGTTACCGTTTTGTTATTGACGCTCCCATCACCCCGTGATAATATGGGGAAAACCGTAGAAAGATAAGGAGTTCTTCACCATGCACACCGCCAAGCGGCTGCTGTCCGCCCTTCTTCTGGCGGGGATGGCTCTGTCCCTTGCCGCCTGCGGGGCGGGAACGCCGTCCTCCGCTCCCTCCGCCAGCCCCTCCGATCCCCCCACCGTCATCACCGATTCTCCCGCCCCCTCGGCCAGCCAGCCGGATGAGCCCGTGTCCACCCCGGAGCCCACTCCGGAGCCCACGCCGGAGCCCGCCCCCGCCTATGATCCCTACCAGTTCGGCACCCCCCTGGAGGAGACCGCGCCGGTGGAGGACGACAGCTTTTTTGACAACGCCGTTTTTCTGGGGGATTCCCGCACCGAGGGGCTCCAGCTGTTCAGCGGCCTGAAGCACGGGGACTTCTACTGGGCGAGGGGCATGACCGTATTCCGGGCGGACGACCCCGACTACGCCGTCTTTGAGGTGGATGGCGAGATGCTGACCATGGTGGGCGCCCTGGGCAAAAAGTCCTATGACGCGGTATACATCATGATCGGCATCAATGAGCTGGGCTACGCCGCCAGCCAGTACGAGACCGGGCTGGCCACCCTGATCGACAAGGTTCTGGCCGCCCAGCCGGAGGCGGTGGTCTATCTGCAGCTGCTCCCCCCCGTCAACGACGCCATCGCCGCCGAGAACAACCTGGGCAGCTACATCAACAACACCAATGTGAACCTGTTCAACGAGGCCATCGTCCGGGTGGCGGCGGAGAAGAAAGTGGTTCTGCTGAACACCGCCGAGGTCTACCGGGACGAGGACGGCCAGCTGATCGCCGAGCTGGCCTCCGACGGCTGCCACTTCACCTACAACGGCTACACCCGCTGGGCGGACTATCTGCGCTGCCATGTGATGGAGCCGGACCGCTACCAGTTCTGCCGCGTTAACACCCAGAGCTCTGAGGAGGAGAACCAGTGAAAAAGGCAATTACATACGCGCTGCTGCTGGCCCTGCTGCTGTGCGCCTGCGGTCAGAAAGGCCCCGAGCCCTATACCGCCGCCGACGCGGAAACCCTGCTGGCCACAGAGGGCCTGTTCAACAGCGAGCTGGCCCCGGTGGACGGCGACATCGCCGTTCTGCTCTACGCGCTGGACGGCTCCACTGTCACGGAGGCCCTGTGCTACATGACGGCCAACACCTCGGTCAGTGCCGATGAGCTGACCATTCTCACCCTGAAGGACGAGAGCGCCGCTGAGGCCGCTGAGGCGGCCTGCCGGAGCCGGGTGGCCGCCCAGATCGCCGTGTGCGAAAGCTACTGCCCCGCCGCCGTCCCCCGCCTGGAGGGAGCGGTGGTCAGCCGCATCGGGAACACCGTCCTGCTGGCGGTGGGCGACCCGGACCTGCTTCCCTCCGCCGTGGACGGCCTGAGGAGCGGCAGCTGAAATACCAATTCCCCCGCGGCCGCAGGTTCAAACGGACCTGCGGCCGCTTTTTTGTCTCCGGTCAGTTCAGCTTTCTCACTTCCACCACGGTCTCCGGGGCGGCCAGCTCCCGGAAGTACAGCGGCCCGTCCGCCGTGATCTCCACCTGGTCTCCCTCCCGGAGGTCCAGGTCCCCGGCGATTGGAACCAGGAAACAGAAGGCTGACTTCTCCTCCACGAACAGGGTCTGGGCCATGACCACGGCCATTCCCTCCGCCGTGTCCACCACCTGGCCGGTGAAGGTATAGCGCCCCTGGGCCGCCGCCTGGAACCGGCGGCAGAGCGCCAGCGCCGCCCCGGAGGGACAAGGATTGGGGATCAGTTTGTTCTGCTCCGTGCTGTACTCCGCCGGGGCGTCCCCGTTGGTGGAGGCCAGCACCATACTGTGAGCCAGGATTCCGTCGATCCGGGCGGCAAACCGCTCCAGCCCTTCCGTATCCACCGCCATGGGGTCGGTCATGTCGTACTCAAACCAGTCCTCGTACAGCGTCTCCTCCCCTTCCCCTCCGGCGTTCAGGGAGAACACCCGGTAGCGCCAGGAGTAGGTACCCTGGATGCCGTAGGAACTCCACTCCAGCAGATAGTCCAGGCCGTTCTCCCGGTAATGATAGATTCCGTTCTGGCCCACATGGGCGGCGGCGGCTTCCCCGCTCCACAGGGGCTGCCCGTCCGGGGCGTACACATTCACATCGTACCCGGTCCAGCAGTAGCCGTTCCACTCCCAGCCGCTGACCTCCACCGTCTCCTCCGCGCCGTCATGGGTCAGGTCAAAGGACCACCGCGCCAGCAGGTTGGGGCCGTTCTCCCACAGGGTCACCGCCGCGCCGCTCCCCGGCTCGGCCACCATGGTATAGCGGCGGTCGGTGCCCTCGGCGGTCAGCCGGGCCTCATAGGCCCCGTTGGGGGCCAGGGCGATGGAGATGGAGCCGGTGAGGAACGCCGTCTCCCCCCGGTACAGGGTGAAGTCGATGACCCCGTTCCCCGCCTGGTCCGCCCCGTCCCCGGGCGTCCAGCAGAGCAGGTTGTCTCCCTCCGGCGCCGAGGCGCCGCCGTAAGTCAGCGTGCCGCCCTGATGGGCCACCTCCCAGCGGTCAAAGTCCAGGTCGAAGCGAAAGATGAAACCCTCGCCGTCCCCTGTGTCCGCCCAGTATACCGGCTCCGAGGTATATGCAGTGGCGGCGGGCGGCGTTTTTTTCTCCTCCTCCGCCTCCACCGGGTCGGTAATCAGGCACACCCCCACGATAATACCCGCTGCCAGCACCACGGCGGTGATGGCCGTCAGGGGCCGGCGGTACCGCAGGATGGACTTCACCCGCTTTTTGGGGCTCTCCTCCCCGAAGGCGATGGAGCTGGGGCTGACCCGGAAGCTCCTGCCCGCCGCCAGGGTAAGCAGCGCCTGACTGTACTCCGCCTTCCGCTCCTCTCCCAGCTGGCGCAGCACCCGCTGGTCGCAGGCCTCCTCCACCAGCCGCAGAAAGCCGCTGAAGAAGCACACCCACAGGATGGGGTTAAACCAGTGGACGCACATGACCACCCAGGCCAGCGCCTTCCAGATGTGGTCGCCGGTGTGGATGTGCTGCCGCTCATGGGCCAGCACATAGCCCGTCTCCTCCTCCGTCAAGCCGAAGGTCAGGTAGATCC
>JBJEYO010000185.1:0-5556 GCA_051886935.1 Candidatus Enterenecus sp.
TTCAATTTATTTCGCCGCTGGGCGGCGAAACTCTACGAGGTTTTTCGACAAGCTGAGGGCCGGCGTGAGGTTACTCACGCCGGCCCTCAGCTTAGCCGCGCCCTCCTTCCGGTAAATTTTTTGTCAAAAGACTTTGTTCATATATTGTCAAACTCGGTGCAATCGTGTATGATATATCAGTCAAAGATTCTTTCAAAATACAGTTGGAATGGAGGAGCTATCCAACATGAGGAAAACCAAGATCGTATGTACTCTGGGCCCCGCCTGCGACAACGAGGAGACTCTCGAGGCCATGATTCTGGCCGGTATGGACGCGGCCCGGTTCAATTTCTCCCACGGCACCCATGAGACCCAGCTGGCCACCCTCAACCGCTTCAAGCACGTCCGGGACAACCTGGACCGCCCCGTGGCCACCATTCTGGACACCAAGGGCCCCGAGATTCGAATCAGGACCTTTGAGAACGGCCCGGTCACCCTGACCGCCGGACAGAGCTTCACCCTGACGGTGGACGACGTGCCCGGCACCGCCGAGCGGGTGTCCGTGACCTATGAAAATCTCCATCAGGAGCTGCCCATCGGCGCCCGCATCCTCATCGACGACGGCCTCATCGAGCTGCGGGTGGAGGAGATCTCCGGCCATGACATCCGCTGCACCGTGGTCACCGGCGGGCCCCTGTCCAACAACAAGAGCATCAATATTCCCGATGTGCATATCCACCTGCCCTCCCTCACCGACCGGGACCGGGAGGACCTGCGCTTCGCCGCGGAGCAGGATTTCGACTTCGTGGCCGCCTCCTTCGTCCGCCGGGCCTCCGATGTGGAGGAGATCCGGGCCGTGCTGGACTCCTTCGGCGGCAACGCCATCGGCATCATCGCCAAGATCGAGAACCGGGAGGGCGTGGACAACATGGAGGCCATCGCCGACGCCGCCGACGGCATCATGGTGGCCCGTGGCGACCTGGGTGTGGAGATTCCCGCCTACGAGGTGCCCGTACTCCAGAAGGCCATGATCAAGGCCGCCATCCGCCGGGGCAAGCACGTCATCACCGCCACCCAGATGCTGGACTCCATGATCCGCAATCCCCGCCCCACCCGGGCGGAGGTGTCCGATGTGGCCAACGCCGTGTTCGACGGCACCAGCTGCGTCATGCTCTCCGGCGAGACCGCCTCGGGCAAGTACCCCCTGGAGGCCCTGACCACCATGGTGAACACCGTGGTGGCCGCCGAGGGCGCCGTGGACTACGAGAAGCGGTTCCGCAGCTCCTCCCCCACCGAGTTCAACAACATCACTGACGCCATCAGCCATACCAGCTGCCTGACCGCCATCGACCTGAAGGCTCAGGCCATCCTGGCGGCCACCAAGTCCGGCTACACCGCCCGGATGATCTCCCGGTTCCGCCCCGGCTGCACCATCGCCGCCCTGACCACCGAGGAGCGGGCCCGCCGCCAGCTGGCCATCTCCTGGGGCGTGGCCCCCTACCTGATCGGCAATGTGGACTCCACCGACCGCCTGCTGGCCCTGTGCGTGGAGGCCGCCAAGAAGGAGGGCGTGGTCCAGGCGGGAGACACTGTGGTCATCACCGCCGGCGTGCCCATCGGCAGGACCGGCTCCACCAACCTGATCAAGGCCCAGGTGGTAAAATGACGCCAAAAGGGGGGACAGCCGCTGCTGTCCCCCCGCTTTCCATAAAGGATGTGCTTCTATGAACATTTTCGATATTATGGGTCCTATCATGGTAGGCCCGTCGTCGTCCCACACCGCGGGGGCGGTTCGGATGGGCCGGGTGGCCCGGCACCTGCTGGGCAGCCAACCCGTCCGGGCAGAGATTCAGCTCCACGGCTCCTTCGCCGCCACCGGCGCCGGCCACGGCACCGACCGGGCCATTGTGGCCGGGCTGCTGGACCTGACCCCCGACGACCCGGCCATCCCCCACAGCCTGCAGCTGGCCCAGAAGGCCGGCATGGAGATCTCCATCCGCCCTGTGGAGCTGCGGGGCGCCCACCCCAACACCGCCATCCTGGACCTGACCAACGGCGAGGGCCGCACCCTGTCGGTCTCCGCCTCCTCCCTGGGGGGCGGGCGCATCCGGGTCAACGCCATCGACGGCATGGAGGCCTCTTTCTCCGGGGACTACCCCACCCTCATTATCCGCAATGAGGACAAGCCCGGCATCGTGTCCGAGGTGAGCTACGCCCTCTCCCGGCGCAACGCCAACATCGCCACCATGCAGCTCTACCGGGACCGCCGGGGCGGTCTGGCCGTCATGGTCATCGAGTGCGACGCCCCGGTGCCCGCCGCGGTCCGGGAGGAACTGGCCGGGCTGGACGGCGTGGTACGCTGCACCTATCTGGATCTGGGAGGGAACTGACATGTCCTTTCAATCTGTCTCACAGCTGGTCTCCGCCTCGGAGCGTCAGCCCCTGTGGCGGGCCGTCCTGGCCGACGACTGCCAGGACCGGGGCGTGGAGGAGGAGAACAGCCTGAACAAAATGGCCGCCCTGTGGCGGGCCATGGTGAGCTCCGTCCGGGACTACGACCCCGCCCGCCGCTCCGCCAGCGGCCTGTCCGGCGGTCAGGCCGCCAAAATGGCCGCCGCGGAAAATACCCTGTCCGGCCCCTACCTTCAGCAGGTCATCACCACCGCCCTGGCGGTGGCCGAGCAGAACGCCTGCATGGGCCGCATCGTGGCCGCCCCCACCGCCGGGGCCTGCGGCGTGCTGCCGGCGGTGCTGGTCCCCCTCCAGGAAAAGGAGGGCCTGTCCGACGAGTTTATGACACAGTGCCTCTATGTGGCCGCCGGCTTCGGCCAGGTCATCGCCGCCCGGGCCTCCATCTCGGGGGCCGAGGGGGGCTGTCAGGCGGAGGTGGGCTCCGCCTCCGCCATGGCCGCCGCCGCCCTGGTCCACGCCAGGGGCGGCTCCCCCACCCAGATGGCCGCCGCCTGCGCCATGGCCCTTCAGAACGTGCTGGGCCTGGTGTGCGACCCGGTGGCCGGGCTGGTGGAGGCCCCCTGCGTCAAGCGCAACGTGATGGGGGCCATGAACGCCATGGCCTGCGCCGACATGGCCCTGGCGGGCATCGCCGGCGCCATTCCCTGTGACGAGGTCATGGACGCTATGAGCGCCGTGGGCCACGCCCTGCCCGCCTCCCTCCGGGAGACCGGCCAGGGCGGCCTGGCCGCCACCCCCACGGGCCGGAAGATTGCCGGGTCCCAATGATCCGGCCCGCGGGGGCCCGGTCACAGCCGCTTCAGCTCCTGCATCACGCCGTTGATCATGACGTTGGGTACCCAGCTGCCCATGAAATCCATGAACTGCTCCAGGGTCACCGTGCGGGCCGCCCCGGTCACCGGATGCTTGCCCAGCATGGGGACCCGCTTCTGAAACACCGCCCGGGCCTTGGGGTTATCCCACAGCTCTCCCAACGTGATCTGATTGTTCCGCAAATTCATTCTGCTCACCTCCCCGTCCATACTATGCGGGAGAGCGCATTCTGAACATAAGGAGGTCCCGCACCATGCGTAAGCGTCCCAAGCGGCAAATTCCCGGCCAGGAATGGCGCAATATCCAAAACAAAAAGCTGATTTCCGCCGTCTACATCATTCTCAGGGTCCTTGTGGTGGCTGTCATGGTGGCCCAGTTCTTCAACCGCAACTATGAGAATGTGCTGCTGTGCGTGCTGACCCTGGTGCTGTTCACGCTGCCCTCCCTCTTTGAGCGGCGGCTGCACATCGACCTGCCGGACACCCTGGAGATCATCATTCTGCTGTTCATCTTCGCCGCCGAGATTCTGGGCGAGATCAGCGCCTTCTACATCGCCTTCCCCCACTGGGATATGATGCTCCACACCATGAACGGCTTTTTGTGCGCTGCCATCGGCTTTGCCCTGGTGGACATTCTGAACCGGGAGGAGCGGGTCTCCCTGAACATGTCCCCCTTCTTCATGGCGGTGGTGGCCTTCTGCTTCTCCATGACCATCGGCGTGCTGTGGGAGTTCTTTGAGTACACCATGGACCACGTCCTCCTCCTGGATATGCAGAAGGACAGCATCATCAACATGATCTCCACCGTGGCCCTCAACCCCGACCATCTGAACAAAACGGTGGTCATCCGGGACATTCAGGACACTATCCTGGTACTGGGCGACGGCACCCAGGTGGCGCTGGGTCAGGGCGGCTATCTGGACATCGGCCTGGTGGACACCATGGAGGACCTGTTCGTCAATTTCATCGGCGCCGCCGTGTTCTCCGTCATCGGCTTTTTCTATGTAAAAAGCCGCGGCAAGGGCCGCATCGCCCCCAAATTCATCCCTCAGTTCATGAACGCCCCGCCGGAGACGGCCGGGGAAAACAAGCAGGAGGATTCCAAGCCCGAATAAGGCCGCCGCTGCCGGGGCATACTTCCCTTGTATTCCGAATACAAGGAGGAGAACAAAATGTTCGATCAGACCAACCCCAGCATCAAGTGCTCTGTCAACAGCTGCACCTTCCACAAGGACCAGCACTGCACCCTGAACGAGATTCAGGTGGGCTGCACCCAGGCCAGTGTGGGCGATCCCAAGGAGACCGAGTGCGCCTCCTTCAAGCTGGGCGACCACGGCACCCAGTGCAACTGCCACTGAGCGCCTGCTTTCACCGAAAAGACATCCGCCGGCCCTCCGGCGGGTGTCTTTTCCTTTTCCCGGCCCGCCGCCCGGCGGGCGGAAATGCGGGAATCGTATTGACTTTGCGGCGAAAATATGGTAGCATTTGAGGGAAATTCGAATGGAGGTCATCACCATGGAGCATATCAAAACGATCGAGACCCGTAACCTGTGCGACAGCGCGAAGAATGGCGGCTGCGGCGAGTGCCAGACTTCCTGCCAGTCCGCCTGCAAGACCAGCTGCGGCATTGCCAACCAGCAGTGCGAGAATAAGTAACCGCAGGTACCAAGCCAAAAAATGCCGCCTCTCCGGGCGGCATTTTTCATGTGATAAGGAGACAGGGACATGATCCATCAATACAAGCTGGGCGGCTATAACATCGTGCTGGACGTCTGCTCCGGCTCCGTCCATATCGTGGACGACGCCGCCTACGACATCATCGCCATGTTCGAGGGAAACGACCGGGAGGCCGTCCTCCGGGCCATGGAGGAGAAATACGCCGGAGACCCGGACATCACGGCGGAGGACCTGGCGGAGTGCTACGACCAGGTTTCCGCCCTCCGGGACAGCGGCAGGCTCTTCGCCCCGGATACCTTTGAGCCCATGGCCGGCGCGCTGAAGGAAAAGACCGCCGGGGTGGTGAAGGCCCTGTGCCTGCACATCGCCCACACCTGCAACCTGAACTGCGCCTACTGCTTCGCCAGCCAGGGGAAGTACCACGGCGACCGGGCGGTCATGAGCTTTGAGGTGGGCAAGCGGGCGCTGGACTTCCTGGTGGAGAACTCCGGCACCCGCCGGAACCTGGAGGTGGACTTCTTCGGCGGCGAGCCCCTGATGAACTTCCAGGTCGTGAAGGACCTGGTGGCCTACGCCCGGAGCATCGAGAAGGAGAAGGGCAAGAACTTCCGCTTCA
>JBJEYO010000186.1:0-5417 GCA_051886935.1 Candidatus Enterenecus sp.
ACGAGGAGACCGGCCAGACCATCATCGCCGGCATGGGCGAGCTCCATCTGGAGATTATCGTGGACCGTCTGCTCCGCGAGTACAAGGTGGAGGCCAACGTGGGCGCTCCCCAGGTCGCCTATAAGGAGACCATCAAGAAGTCCGTGGAGCAGGACACCAAGTATGCCCGTCAGTCCGGCGGTAAGGGCCAGTACGGCCACTGCCGCATCACTCTGGAGCCCAACGAGCCCGGCAAGGGTTACGAGTTCCTCAACGAGATCACCGGCGGCGTCATCCCCAAGGAGTATATCCCTGCCATCGACGCCGGTATCCAGGGCGCCATGCAGGCCGGCGTGCTGGCCGGCTATCCCGTGGTTGACGTCAAGGTCCACCTGACCTTCGGCTCCTACCACGAGGTGGACTCCTCTGAGATGGCGTTCAAGATCGCCGGCTCCATGGCCTTCAAGGAGGCCTGCCGCAAGGCTGAGCCCTGCCTGCTGGAGCCTCTGATGAAGGTGTCCGTCATCGTCCCCGACGATTATCTGGGCAACGTCATCGGCGACCTGAACAGCCGCCGCGGCCAGATCCAGGGTCAGGAGAGCCGTCCCGGCGCCACCCAGATCGACGCCCTGGTGCCGCTGGCCAACATGTTTGGCTACGCCACCGACCTGCGCTCCTCCACTCAGGGGCGCGGCCAGTACTCCATGGAGCCTCACAGCTATGTGGAGATCCCCAAGAGCATCGCAGACAAGATCATCGCCCAGCGCGGCCGCAAGGACGAGGGCTGAGAAGCTTGCCGCAGCGGGAAAAATGTTGTTGCATTTTCCCACTGTATGCGATAAAATAGCCATACAATGGCATACTTCGTGAAAACACAATTTTTAGTTATTACAAGGAGGAAACTCAAAAATGGCTAAGCAGAAGTTTGAGCGTAATAAGCCCCATGTCAACATCGGCACCATCGGCCACGTTGACCACGGCAAGACCACCCTGACCGCCGCCATCACCAAGTATCTGGCTCTGAAGGGTCAGGCCCAGTACGAGGACTATTCCAGCATCGACAAGGCTCCCGAGGAGCGCGAGCGCGGCATTACCATCAACACCGCCCACGTCGAGTATGAGACCGACGCCCGTCACTATGCCCACGTTGACTGCCCGGGCCACGCCGACTATATCAAGAACATGATCACCGGCGCTGCTCAGATGGACGGCGCCATCCTGGTCATCGCCGCCACCGACGGCCCCATGGCCCAGACCAAGGAGCACATCCTGCTGGCCCGTCAGGTGGGCGTGCCCGCCATCGTGGTCTTCCTGAACAAGTGCGATCAGGTTGACGACGAGGAGCTGCTGGAGCTGGTCGAGATGGAGGTCCGCGAGACCCTGTCCAACTACGAGTTCCCCGGCGACGACATCCCCATCATCAAGGGTTCCGCTCTGAACGCCCTGACCTGCGAGTCCGGCGACGTGAACGATCCCGACTTCGCCTGCATCAAGGAGCTGCTGGACGCTGTTGACAGCTACATTCCCACTCCCGACCGTAAGGCCGACCAGCCCTTCCTGATGCCCGTTGAGGACGTCTTCACCATCACCGGCCGCGGCACCGTGGCCACCGGCCGTGTCGAGCGTGGCCAGCTGAAGGCCGGCGAGACCGTCGAGATCGTCGGTCTGACCGAGGAGAAGCGCTCCACCGTCGTCACCTCCATGGAGATGTTCCGCAAGACTCTGGACTATGTTGAGGCCGGCGACAACGTGGGCTGCCTGCTCCGCGGCATCAACAAGACCGACATCGAGCGCGGCCAGGTCCTGTGCAAGCCCGGCTCCATTCATCCCCACACCAAGTTCGTTGGCCAGGTCTACGTCCTGTCCAAGGAAGAGGGCGGCCGTCACACCCCCTTCTTCAACAACTATCGTCCTCAGTTCTACTTCCGTACCACCGACGTGACCGGCGTCATCACTCTGCCCGAGGGCACTGAGATGTGCATGCCCGGCGACAACGTGGACATGAACGTTGAGCTGATCACCCCCATCGCCATCGAGAAGGGCCTGCGCTTCGCTATCCGCGAGGGCGGCCGCACCGTTGGTTCCGGCGTCGTCATCGACATCCAGGAGTAATCCAAACCCATTGAGAAAGGCGGCCGTTTGGCCGCCTTTCTTTTGTATCAGGAGGGCTGAAAAGTCCGTCCAGGAAAAGAAACACACCCTGCGCCGCCCATAGGCGGCAGAAAGGCTGGCCTGACATGAACGCACTTGATTTGGATACCGTTCTTCTCTCCGAAGACCGCAGCTGTCTGGAGATTCTGGATCAAACGCTGCTGCCCGGGACTGTCCGGGTGCTGCGTCTGAGCCGGCTGGAGGACATCTGGGAGGCCATCCGGACCCTGCGGGTCCGGGGCGCCCCAGCCATCGGCGTCTGCGCCGCCTACGCCGCAGCCCTGCAGGCGTCCCGGATTCAGGCGGACCGCTACGAGGACTTCCTCCGGGAGTTCCGCGCCGCCAAGGACTATCTGGCCTCCGCGCGGCCCACCGCCGTGAACCTGTTCTGGGCGCTGGAGCGCATGGAGCGCACGGTGGAGCGCAATGCCGGACGCCCTATTCCGGAGATTCAGGAGCTTCTCTTCGCCGAGGCAGACCGCATCCGGGAGGAGGACATTCAGATCAGCCGGAACATCGGCAGGATCGGTCTGGGCCTGCTGCACCACGGGGACGGAATCCTGACCCACTGCAACGCCGGCACCCTGGCCACCGCCAAGTACGGCACCGCCACCGCGCCCATCTACCTGGCTCTGGAGCAGGGCTGGCGGGATCTGCGGGTGTACTGCGACGAGACCCGCCCTCTGTTGCAGGGGGCCCGGCTCACCGCGTTCGAGATGCAGGCGGCAGGGGTGGACACCACCCTCCTGTGCGACAATATGGCCGCCAGCCTGATGAAAAGCGGCAGGATCAACATCGTCTTCGTGGGCTGCGACCGGGTGGCCCGCAACGGCGACTCCGCCAATAAGATCGGCACCTCCGGCGTGGCCATCCTGGCCAGGCACTACGGAATTCCCTTCTACATCTGCGCCCCCAGCTCCACCATCGACCTGTCCATCGCCGACGGCAGCGGCATTCCCATTGAGGAGCGCCCCGCCGAGGAGGTCACGGAGATGTGGTACAAGGAGCGCATGGCTCCCGAGGGCGTGAAGGTCTACAACCCCGCCTTCGACGTCACCGACCACAGTCTCATCACTGGCATCATCACGGAGAGAGGACTCTGTACCTCCCCCTATGAGCAGGCCTTCCGGGCCCTGGGCATCGGGGAAGAAAACTGAGGAGGCGCGGCTATGAACTGGAAGCAGCAGGTTATCGACGCCGGCGTCCGGATGCTCCGTTCCGGCGCCACCATCGGCACCTGGGGGAACATCTCCCTGCGGGACCCGGACAGCGGTACCATCTATCTCACCCCCAGCGGCATGGACTACGACCGCTTGACGGAGGCGGACATTGTGGCCCTGGCCCCGGATGGGACGGTCCGGGAGGGGACGCGGCGTCCCTCCACCGAGAAGGCGCTGCACCTTGCCGTCTACCGGGCCCGCCCGGAGATCTGCGCGGTGGTGCATACCCACCCCATCTACTCCACCGCCTTTGCCGCCATGGGGGAGGAGATCCCCCTTCTGCTGGACGAGGCCGCCCAGGTGCTGGGCGCTCCGGTGCAGACGGCGAAGTACGCGCTGCCGGGCAGCGTGGAGCTGGCGGAAAACTGTGTGGCGGCCCTGGGTGAGCGGGGCATGGCCTGCCTCCTCCGCTCTCATGGGGCCGTGTGCCTGGGGACGGATCTGGACAGGGCCCTCACCGTCTCCGCCGTGCTGGAGGCCACGGCCCGGGTCTACCTCTATATCCGCGCCATGGGCGGTAGCTACTGCCCCATCTCGGAGGACGACATCGCCCGCATGCAGCACTTTGTCCGCCACTCCTACGGGCAGACGCCGGAGCCGCAGGCACGGGACTGAGGGCTTATCCTCTTGCGAAACAGGTCGGACTGTGATAGAATAGTTAAAAATTTAATTAACGGGAGTGATTGTGAATGCCGCATATTACATTGACCACGGTGGGGGGCCTGCAGGAACTTCTGAAGACCTCCATTGCCGGGTTTGCCGTGGAAAAACTACTGGTGGCCATCGTGACGGCTGTGGTCTGCCTGGTGGTCATCAAGGTACTGCTGAAGCTGGCGGACCGCCTGCTGAGCCGCATGACCCATGTGGACGCCACCGTGAAGGGGCTGATTCGCGCCGCGGTCAAGGTGCTGCTGCTGTTCATCGGGGTCATCGTGGTCATGGGCTGCCTGGGCATCCCGGTCACCTCTCTGGTGGCGGTGCTCTCTGTGGTGGGCCTGGCTCTGTCCCTGGCGGTGCAGAACTTCCTGTCCAATGTGGCCGGCGGCCTGCAGATGCTGGTGTCCAAACCCTTCAAGGTGGGCGACTACGTGGAGGCCGGCGGCTGCTCCGGCACGGTGCGGGAGATGGGCCTGTTCTACACCAAGCTGGACACCGTGGACAACAAGCTGGTCCAGATTCCCAACAGCGCCATCGCCGGGGCCAATATCGTCAACTACTCCGCGGAGCCCCGCCGCCGGGTGGACATCACGGTGTCCGCCTCCTATGACGCCCCCACTGACAAGGTGCGGGAGATTCTCACCCGCCTGGTGGGGGAGCATCCCCTGACCCTGCCCACCCCCGAGCCTATGATCCGGGTCAGCGCCTACGGGGACAGCGCCATCGAGTACACGGTGCGGGCGTGGTGCGCCACAGAGGACTACTGGACGGTGTATTTTGACCTGATGGACGGCATCAAGCCCGCCTTTGACAAAGCGGGCATCGAGATGACCTATCCTCATGTCAATGTGCATATGATGGAAAAGTGAGAGAAGCTTGAGGAGGAATTGATTATGAAAGACATGACCGTGTCCAAGGCACTGAAGTGGCTGTTCATCGCCCAGATCCTGCTGATTCTGGCGATCGTCCCCCTGGTGGGGTGGATCCTGGCCATTGTCGGCTTCGTGCTCAACCTGCTGGCCCTGTACGGCGCCAGTAAGCTGGAGCAGGGCTATTACACCGCCTTTATCCTGTCCGTGGCCGGAATCGTGGTTTCCCTGATCAACGGCTTTGTGAAGGAGGGCTTCCTTGCTACCCTCCTGAACATCGCCGCGTCCCTGATCAGCCTGGGCATCACCTACTATGTGATCCACACCACGGTGGGCCTGCTGAACGCCGGGGGCATTGACGACGTGGCCGCCAAGGGCGAAACCGTGTGGAAGACCTATCTGATTTGCGCCGTCGCCGGCATTGTCGTGTCCCTGCTGGCCTATCTCCTGCCCGTTGTGACCGTGGTGCTGACCGTTGTGGTGGGCATTGTGGAGATCGTGGCCTTTGTCCTGTACCTGATCTTCCTATATAAGAGTTCCG
>JBJEYO010000187.1:0-5372 GCA_051886935.1 Candidatus Enterenecus sp.
CCATGAAGTAGTACAGGTCGCCGTCGCTGTAGCTGTACTCCATGTCCTTGCGCTCCACGAAAGCCTCCTCGAACTTGGCGGTGGGGTTGAAAGAGGTCTCGGTGACGGCGCCGGTGATGACGTTCTTCATCTTGGTGCGCACGAAAGCGGCGCCCTTGCCGGGCTTCACGTGCTGGAATTCCACCACCTGCATGACCTTGCCTTCCATCTCAAAGGTGACGCCGTTGCGGAAATCGCCTGCGGTAATCGTTGCCATTGGTTATTCCTCCAGTATCTATCAGTTTGGGTTACCAAATACTAAGTCAAGTTATTATACCCTACTTTTCGCGGGATTGCAAGGGGTTTTAGAGGATTATCAGCTCTTTGGGGGAGTGGGTGATGTCGATACAGCCGTCCTCGGTGAGCATGACCACATCCTCGATGCGCACGCCGAACTTTCCGGGCAGGTAGATACCCGGCTCGGCGGACAGGCAGGCGCCGGCGGGGATGGGCTTGTCCCAGAAGGGGCTGAACCGGGGGTTCTCGTGGATCTCGATGCCCAGGGAGTGGCCGAAGCCGTGGCCGAAGTAGGCGCCGTAGCCGGCGTCGGCGATGACCTGGGCGGCGGCATTGTGGACGGTGCTGCCCTTGACGCCGCCCTTGGCAGCAGCGATGCCCGCCAGCTGGGCCTTGAGTACGGTGTCATAGACCAGCTTCATCTCCTCGCTGGGCTGTCCCAGGGCCACGGTACGGGTCATGTCGGAGCAGTAGCCGCCCACCACGCAGCCGAAGTCCATGGTGATGAACTGGCCGGGCTGGATCAGGGTGGGGCCGGGGACGGCGTGGGGCTTGGAGCCATTGGCGGCGGTGGCCACGATGGGGTCGAAGGAGTTGCGCTCGGCGCCCTTGCAGGCCATGAGATAGGTCAGGCGGGCGGCGATCTCGCTCTCGCTGACGCCGGGCTTGATGTAGTTCAGAATCTCGGTGAAGGCCTCGTCGGTGACCCGCTGGGCCTCCTTCATGGCGGCCAGCTCGTCCTGATCCTTGATCATCCGCAGGTCGGTGAGCAGGTCGGAGGTGGGCACCAGCTCGGCGGTGACGGCGGCGGTCCACAGGCCGTGCTCGGCCACGGACATGTACTCCTCCTCAAAGCCCAGCTTTTTGATGCCCTGCTGCTCCACCACCTGCTGGGTCAGCTTGCGGTAGTTCATCCCGGCGGCGGGCATGGACACCTCGGCGCCGGTCACCTGCTGGCCGGCGGCCTCGATGTAGCGGGAGTCGGTCCAGTACCAGCTCTTGTCCGGGGTGATGACGGCCACGCCCTCACCGTGGAAGCCGGCAGCATAGAACTCGCCGGGGGCGGAGGTGATGAGCATGGCGTCCAGGCCGCGCTCCTTCAGGTGCGCGGCGATAGCGGCAAAATGATTCATGACAAACAGCTCCTTATTTGAAATATACTTATATTTGAATGGTCAAAAAGATCCGTTCAATTTTCCATCGCAAAGGCCCGGCAGACTCGCTTCATCTCCAGCGCGTCCTCCGCCTGGGTGCCCGCGCTTCTCCCCTGCGGATCTTCGATCCGCAGGGGCCCCATTTTATTTTATATCCTCGGGCGAAATGAATTCGCCCTTGCGGAAATGCCTTCAGCATTTTGCGCGCCATCCGGCGCGTCCCGCCTGCGGCGGGTCCCTCTGCGAAAGCGCCCGGTCAGGTTCCCATCGCAAAGGCCCGGTAGACCCGCTTCATCTCCAGCGCGTCCTCCGCCTGGGTGCCCGCGCTTCTCCCCTGCGGATCTTCGATCCGCAGGGGCCCCATTTTATTTTATATCCTCGGGCGAAATGAATTCGCCCTTGCGGAAATGCCTTCAGCATTTTGCGCGCCATCCGGCGCGTCCCGCCTGCGGCGGGTCCCTCTGCGAAAGCGCCCGGTCAGGTTCCCATCGCAAAGGCCCGGTAGACCCGCTTCATCTCCAGCGCATCCTCCGCCTGGGTGCCCGCGCTTTCGCAGATGAAGGTGGGGCTCCAGCCGCGGCGGGCCACGGCGGCGGCCAGAGGCGTCCAGTCGGGACCGTAGCCCCCGTCGTCGGCAAAGGTGCGGTGGCACTTCTCGCCGCCGTTGGGGGTGAACTCGATGTGGGAGAAATGGCTGTGGAAGCGGCTGGCCCGCTCCTCGCCCAGCACCTCTTTCATGCGGTCCAGCATCCGCTCGCAGGCCTCCGCACCCTCGTCCGCTCCCAGGGAGCGGGCGTACAGGTGGCCGAAGTCCACGCAGGGCGTCAGCCGCTCGTCCACGGTACAAAGCTCCAGCACCTCGTCCAGGTCGCCCAGTTGGTTGATCTTGCCCATGGTCTCGGGACACAGGGTCAGGTGGGCGAAGCCCGCGTCGTCACAGGCCTTCACCACCTCTTTGATGGAACGGAGGGCAATGTCCTGCGCCTCCCGGCGGGTGCGCTTCATCAGCGCCCCGGAGTGGATGATGATCCGCCCGGCCCCCATCCAGTCCGCCGCCAGACAGGCGGAGGTGATGTAGCCGATGGTCTTTTTCAGGGCCTCCGGGTCCGGGTTGGCCAGGTTGATGAAGTAGGGGGCGTGGAGGGACAGGACGATGCCGTGCTCCTCCGCCGCCAGGCCGATCTTCCGGGCGGTCTCCTCCCCCACGTTGACACCTTTGCCGCACTGGTACTCATAGCAGTCCAGGCCGATCTCCCGCAGCCATTTCGGGGCATCCACGGAGGATTTATAGGGGAAGGACTCGGCGTTGCCCGCCGGGCCGAATAAGGCGCTCACAGCTTCTCCCCTCCCCTGGACAGCAGGCGGAAGGGCACTTCCACGGCGTAGCGCACATAGCGCCCCGGGTTACCCGCCAGCCGGATGGGCTTCACCAGAATGGTGGCCACACCGGCCCGGTTGCCGCCCAGCACATCGGTGAAGACCTGATCTCCGATGATGGCGGTCTGCTCTTTCGTGACCCTCATTTGCTCCATGGCCTGATAAAAGGATGGGGTCTTGGGCTTGCCCGCGTGGCCGATGTAGGGCACCTCCAGCCCCTGGGCAAAAACACGGGGGCGGCTCTCATGCCGGTTGTTGGACAGGATGAACAGGGTCACCCCGTGGGCGGCCAGGTCATCCCGCCAGGCCTTCAAATTGTCGTCCGGCAGGGGCACACCGTAGGGCACCAGGGTGTTGTCCAGGTCGGCCAGCAGCAGCTTGACGCCCCGGCGCTCCAGCGCCCCGCCGGAGATCTGATAGATGTTGTCGGCCACATAATCGGCCCGGAACAGCGCCATAATTCACCTTCTAATCTGCCCCTGCGGAGCATATAGGATCAGTATAGTGTACCACACTTTTTTGGCGCTCACAAGGGGGATTCGACATGGAAATTCTGCTGGCGCTGCCCGCCGGACAGGCCGCCCCGGAGGGGCCGGCCCTGACCTGCGCCCACATGGCCTACCGGGTGGGGCCGGGGCCCGTCCTGCTGGGCATCCGCCTGCCCGGGGAGCTGCGGGGCGGGCTGATGCTGCTGGACTGCGCGGGCTTTGACGGCGCCGGAGACCCGTCGGACTGCTGCAGTCAGATTCTGGGGGAGTGCCGCCGGCGGGAGTTTCAGGGCATCGTCTGCGACTTCGACTGCCCGCCCGCGGGCTGCCTGGGCCAGCTGGTGTCCGTGCTGGACCGCTGCTGCACCGGGGAGGGCTGGGCCCTCTATGTGCCGGAGGCCTACGCCTCCTTCGCCCCCGGCGCCCGGGTGCTCATCCCCTCCGCCCTCACCTCGGGCACCCTGGAGCGTCGGCTGCACGCCGCCCAGGAGCGCTACGGCGCTGACCGCCCCGCCCTGGCGGTGGAGTGGCTGCGGGAGGACCTGCCCCTCCCCGCCGACGGCCGGGGGGAGCCCATCACCCAGGCCGTCCTGGATGAGAAGATCCGCCGCCTGCAGCCCGCCGTTTTCTTTGACAAGGGCCTGTGCGCCCACTACTTCACCTACATGGTCAAGGGGGGCCAGGCCCACTTCGTCCTCTTTGACACCGCCCGCTCCATCCGGGCCAAGGTGGTCCTGGCCCGGCGGCTGTCCCTCCCCGCCGTCCTCATGGCGGAGCCGGAGGTAGCCGGGAGCCTGTCCGTCATTCTGGGGGAGACATGAGATACAAAAAAGCACGCCGGCGGCGTGCTTTTTTGTGTTGTTCAGTTGACGGTGGGCGTCTGATTGGAGAACTTCTGCTGGGCCTGGGCCACCTTCTGGGCGGGGGCCTGCTCCACCTGGTACCAGCCCTTCTGCTGGGCGGCCTTGAACAGGTCGGTCTGGGTCTTGTGCCCCTGGGTCAGCATGTCCACAAAGGCGTCCCGCAGCTGGGTGTTGACGCACTCGGAGGCATATTCGTTGTAGTTGCCGCTCATCTTCTTCTCGGTGAGCAGCAGGTCGGTGATGATCTCCTGGTCCTTCATGTCATGTCCTCCTCACTTCAGAAATCCCAGCAGGGTGTCGTAGTTCTTCTTGTGCTGGCTGGCGTACTGGTTGTAGCTGTTCTTCAGCGCCGCCTCGGTGGTCTGCTGGGCCGCGTCCTGGTACTTGCAGCAGAGCATCTTCTCGAAGCCCAGCTGGTCCTCCAGGGCCGCCAGCTCCTTGGTGGTAAGATTTGCCATGGAACATACCTCCTTGATGAAAGTGTCCATAGTCTCTCCCGGCCAAGGCGGGATTATGCAAAACAGAGGCCGATGCTTTCGCATCGGCCTCTGCCTTTTTATCAATAGAACTTCTTGCGGTTCTTGCGGGCCGCCTCGCTCTTCTTGCGGCGCTTGACGCTGGGGCTGTCATAATACTCGCGCTTACGGACCTCGGCCAGCACGCCGGACTTGGCGCAGCTGCGCTTGAAACGCTTCAGCGCGTTCTCCAGAGACTCGCCCTCGCGGACATGAACTTCGGACATCTATATTTCCCTCCCTCCGAGGTATCCGGCTGATTCCAGGATACTTAAGGGCCATACCTATGGCGTTAACAGTAGTATTATATGAGAAACTTTCGTCCTTGTCAACCGCAATTTTTGATGCTTTTCTGAAAATTACGGCTTGACGATCAGGTTGACCAGTCTGCCGGGCACCACGATGGACTTCACCAGGGTCATGCCGTCGGTGAACTTCCGCACCTTTTCGTCGGCCTGGGCGGCGGAGACGATGGCGTCATTGTCGGCGTCGGCGGGCACCACGATGTTGGCTCTCACCTTGCCGTTGACCTGGACGGCCATCTGGATCTCCTTGGCCACGGTCTTGCTCTCGTCGTACTCGGGCCACTTCTGCTGGCAGGCGAAGCCCTCGCCGGCAAAGCCCAGCATCTCCCACAGCTCCTCGGCGATGTGGGGGGCGAAGGGGGACAGCATGAGGATGAGGGACTTCATATCGCCC
>JBJEYO010000188.1:0-5335 GCA_051886935.1 Candidatus Enterenecus sp.
TCCCGGTCCACGGCCAGCACCTCGTGGCGCAGCTCCCGCAGCTTTTTGGCCATGTGCCGCCCAAAACGGCCCAGGCCGATCAAAAGAACTGATTTCACAGGCAAGCTCCTTTCTTAGCCCACCGTCACCTGCTCCTGGGGGAACTGGGAGGCGGAGGCCCCGCCCCCGGCGGTGACGGCGTAGATCATGGTCAGGCCGCCCACCCGGCCGAAGTACATGAGGAAGATGAGTACCAGCCGGGAGGGGGCGGAGAACCGGGCGGTGCCGCCCAGGGACAGACCCACGGTGCCGATGGCCGAGGCCGCCTCGAACAGGGCGTCCATGAGGGGGACGCCGTCCATGCAGCAGATGAGCAGTCCGCCGGCCAGAAACAGGGTCAGGTAGAGCAGGAAAATGGCGCAGGCGCTCTGGAGGGCGCCCTCCTGAATCCGCCGGCCGAAGCACTGGGCGCTGCGCCGCCGGCGGAACACCGCCAGGGCGCTGAGGAACAAAACGGCCAGGGTGGTGGTCTTGAAGCCGCCGGCGGTGGAGCCGGGGGAGCCGCCGGTGAGCATCAGCAGGATGGTGAACAGCTGGCCGGGCTGGGACATCCGGGCCAGATCCACGGTATTGAACCCGGCGGTTCTGGGGGTGACCGAGTGAAAGAGGGCGGCCAGGACCTTCTCGCCCCCGGACAGCCCGTCCCACTGGGGCAGCCGGAACTCATAGAACAGGAAAAAGGCAAAGCCGGACAGCAGCAGGAGGGCGGTGCAGCTCAGGATGAGCTTGCTCTGCAGCCGGTATTCCCGGAAGCGGAGGCGGTGGGAGACCATGTCCCGCCAGGTGAGAAAGCCCAGCCCGCCCACCACGATGAGGACCATGACCACCAGGTTGACCAGCGGGTCCCCCACAAAGCCGGTCAGGGAGGAGAAGGGGCTGTCCCGCCCCATCAGGTCAAAGCCCGCGTTGCAGAAGGCGGAGACCGAGTGAAACAGGGCGCACCACAGCCCCCGCCACAGACCCAGCCGCGGGCAGAACCGGAAGGCCAGAAAGACAGCGCCCAGCCCCTCAAGGGCAAAGGCGGCGCCCACGATGAAGCGGGTCTGCCGGACGATGCCCCCCACCTGGGGAGCGGAGATGGACTCCTGCATGACCCAGCGCTGCTTCAGCCCGATCCGCCGGCCGGAGAAGATGAAGATGGCCACGGCCATGGTGACCACTCCCATGCCCCCTACCTGAATGAGAAGCAGAATGACCAGCTGCCCGAACCAGGACCAGTAGACGGCGGTGTCCCGCACCACCAGGCCGGTGACGCAGGTGGCGGAGGTGGCGGTGAACAGGGCATCGGAGAAGGAGGCTCCGCCTGCCTCCCGGGTGGAGAAGGGGAGCATCAGCAGGGCCGTGCCCAGCAGGATGAGGAGCAGAAAACCGAAAATGATGATGCGGGCGGGGGACGTCCGGCCGCCTTTCCGCGGGGACGGGGACGCCGCCTGAAGCTTTTCTGTGAACACGCCGGAGCTGCCCCCCTCTGGACCATGGCGGTGGAAAATAAAAACGGAGCCCGCCGCGGGGACCGACTGCCCCGGGCTTGTCTGGCAGTCATTATTGTATCATAAAAGAAATGAGGACTTTGTTAGGGTTCTCCCCGGGATATTAAAATCGCATAAAGAGCCGCGGGGGTCTTTACGCAATCTTAATTTCAGGCGGAAAACGCAAATCTCACCCATAGGTGTTTGAGATTATAATGGAGGCAGAGGACCTGTATTTGGAAGAATTCACACCGGAGGAGGGGTCTGCGTGGAAGCTCTGACACTGTTGGGCGGGTTTATTCTGGCGGCCCTGGTGTGCTACGGGGCCATTGACCGCCTGGGCCGCTTTCTGGACCGGGGCGGTGTGTCGTCCCATTGGGACCGGGAGGAGGAGCGGGCCGCCGGTGAACAGACGCAGAAAGACGGTTGCGGCGGCTCCGATTCGAAGGTATAATGGAGGCGCTGTGAGAGAGGAGAGATCTCAGTGGAGGATGAGCGCCGCCCGGCCGCCGGCCCGCGGCCGGGTGAGGGAACAGCCGCAGGCCGGCTGAAGATCTTTTTCGGCTACGCCGCCGGCGTGGGCAAGACCCGCGCCATGCTGGAGTCCGCCCGGAGGGCGAAGGCCGCCGGGGTGGATGTGGTGGCGGGCTATATCCGGCCCGGAGCCGGGCCGGAGACCGAGGCCCTGCTGGACGGGCTGGAGCGGCTGCCGGTCCGGGCTGGAACGGGGGAATTTGACCTGGACGCGGCCCTGGCGCGGCGGCCGCAGCTCATCCTGGTGGACGAGCTGGCCCACACCAACGCCCAGGGCAGCCGCCATGTGAAGCGGTATCAGGATGTGCAGGAGCTGCTGCGGGCGGGTATTGACGTATACACCACCCTCAATGTTCAGCACCTGGAGAGCCTGAACGACAAGGTCTTCGCCATCACCGGCGTGCCCGTGGCCGAGCGTATCCCGGACAGCGTGTTCGACTCCGCCGACCAGGTGGAACTGGTGGACCGGGAGCCCGCCGACCTGCCGGAGCGGGCGGGGGAGGGGACGGCCAAAGCCCTGACCTCCCTCCGGGAGATCGCCCTGCGGCGCACGGCGGACCGGCTGGAGGCGGCCCCCTGGCCCGGGGAGGAGGAAAAGCCCAGGGCGGGGGAGCACATCCTCATCTGCCTGTCCGGCTCCCCCTCCAACGCCAAGGTCATCCGTACCGCCGGGCGCATGGCCAAGGCCTTTCACGCCGCCTTTACCGCCCTCTTTGTGGAGACGCCGGAATTCTCCTCCCTGTCCGAGGAGGACCGGCGGCGCATCAGCGCCAATGTGCGCCTGGCCGAGGAGCTGGGGGCCAGAATCGCCACCACCTACGGCGATGACCCGGCGGTGCAGATCGCGGAGTACGCCCGCATCAGCGGCATCTCCAAGATCGTCCTGGGCCGCAGTCCCCGCCGGACCGGCCTGCGCCGGTCCGAGGATCTGGTGGACCGGCTGAACAGCCTGGCCCCGGACCTGGACATCTACATCATCCCGGATCAGAAGGCCGGCCGACAGACCCGGCCGGCGGGCGTCCGGCGCACCCAGGAGCGGTTCTCCGCGGTGGACACTCTCAAGATGCTGGCCGTTTTGGGAGCCTGCACCCTGGCGGGCTACTTCTTCTCCTACCTGGGCTTTTCCGACACCAACATCATCATGCTGTACCTGTTGGGCGTGCTGGTGATCTCCATGGTGACCACGGGCCGCAGTTACAGCCTGGCCGCGTCGGTACTGTCGGTGCTGATCTTCAATTTCTTCTTCACCGCCCCGTACTTTACCCTGCGCAGCGACCCCGGCTACATTGCCACCTTCGGCATCATGTTCCTGGTGGCCCTGCTCAGCAGCTCCCTGACCATCCGGGTGAAGACCCAGGCGAAAATGAACGCGGACAAGGCCTACCGCACCGCCATCCTGCTGGAGACCAGCCACAAGCTGCAGGGTGCGGAGGGGGCCCAGGCCATCCTGACCATCGCCGCCGGACAGCTGGGCCGTCTGCTGGAGCGGGACCTGGTGGTGTACCAGGCGGACGGCCAGGGCGGGCTGCTGCCGCCCATGTGCTTCCCCTTTGCCGAGGAGACCGACCTGTCCCCACTCCTGACGCCCCCGGAGCGGGCGGCGGCGGAGTGGGTGCTGAAAAACAACAAGCACGCCGGGGCCACCACCAATACCCTGCCCGGCGCTAAGTGCCTGTACCTGTCCATCCGGGGCACCGGCGGCGCCCTGGCGGTGGCGGGGATCGCCGTGGAGCCGGACCATCCCCTGCTGTCCTTTGAGAAAAACCTGATGGTAGCCCTGCTGGACGAGTGCGGCCTGGCTCTGGAAAAGGAGCTGACCATGCGGGAGAAGCAGCGGGCGGAGGCCCAGGCGGACCAGGAGGCCCTGCGGGCCAATCTGCTGCGGGCCATCTCCCACGACCTGCGCACTCCCCTGACCAGCATCTCCGGCAATGCCAGCATCCTGATGGAGCGGGCTGACCAGCTGGAGCCGGAGAAACGGCAGAGCCTGCTGGCCGCCATCTATGACGACGCCATGTGGCTCATCAGCCTGGTGGAGAACCTGCTGTCCATCACCCGAATCGAGGACAACCGGGTCAACATGAAGATGGAGCCGGAGCTGCTGGCGGACATTTTCGCCGAGGCTCTGTCCCACCTGGACCGCAACGCGGACAGGCACCACATCCGGGTGGACCTGCCCGACGACATGCTCATGGCGGACATGGACGCCCGGCTCATGGTGCAGGTGGTCATCAACATCGTGAACAACGCCGTCAAGTACACGCCGGAGGGCTCCCACATCACCCTGTCCGCCCAAAGGGACGGCGGCCAGGTGGTGGTGGAGGTGGCCGACGACGGCCCGGGCATCCCCGAAGGGGCCAGGGAGAAGCTCTTTGACATGTTCTACACCGCCAACAACGAGCGGGGGGACGGACGGCGAGGCCTGGGCCTGGGGCTGGCTCTGTGCAAGTCCATCGTGACGGCCCACGGCGGGACCATCCAGGCCGCCGACAACCCTCCCCATGGCACCATTTTCCGCTTTACCCTGCGGGCATCGGAGGTAACAGCCTATGAATAAACCGCTCATCCTGTTCGTGGAGGACGACACTGCCGTGGGCAATCTGATCGCCACCGCGCTGGAGACCCAGAACTACCAGTTCCACCGGGCCAAAAACGGCGCCCAGGCGGTGCTGGACGCCGTGAGCTGCCGGCCGGATGTGATGCTGCTGGACCTGGGCCTGCCGGACATGGACGGAATCGACATCATCAAAAAGATCCGCTCCTGGAGCAACCTGCCCATCATCGTGGTGTCCGCCCGGTCGGACGACCGGGACAAGGTGGCCGCGCTGGACGCCGGGGCGGACGACTATCTCACCAAGCCCTTCTCCGTGGACGAGCTGCTGGCCCGCCTGCGGGTGGCCCTGCGCCGGGTGCGCTGTGACAGCCAGAGGGCGGGGGGCGAGGCCGCCGTCTACAAAAACGGCGGCCTGGTCATCGACTACGCCGCCGGGTGCGCCTGGCGGGACGGCCAAGAGCTGCACCTGACCCCCATGGAGTACCGGCTGCTGTGCCTGCTGGCCAAGAACACCGGCAAGGTGCTGACCCACAACTACATCATCGGGGAGATCTGGGGCGCCTCCGCGGAGAATACGGCGGCAGAGCTGCCCTCCCTGCGGGTCTTTATGGCCACCCTGCGGAAGAAGCTGGAGCCCGACCAGAGCCATCCCCGGTACATCCAGACCCACATCGGCGTGGGCTACCGGATGATCCAGTGCAGCCGGGAAAACGAGGGTTAGACCGGCAATATAAAAGGG
>JBJEYO010000189.1:0-5308 GCA_051886935.1 Candidatus Enterenecus sp.
CGCACCGGCGCCATCGACCGTACCGTGCTGTTCACCAACCTGGCCAACGACCCCGCCGTCGAGCGTATCTCCACTCCCCGTATGGCCCTGACCGCCGCGGAGTACCTGGCCTTTGAGAAGGACATGCACGTGCTGGTCATCCTGACCGACATCACCAACTACGCTGAGGCCCTCCGTGAGGTCTCCGCGGCCAAGAAGGAAGTCCCCGGCCGCCGCGGCTTCCCCGGCTACCTGTACACCGACCTGGCCACCATGTACGAGCGCGCCGGCCGTCAGGTGGGCAAGCCCGGCTCCATCACCATGATCCCCATTCTGACCATGCCCGAGGACGACAAGACCCACCCCATCCCCGACCTGACCGGCTACATCACCGAGGGCCAGATCATTCTGTCCCGGTCCCTGTACCGCCAGGGCATCAATCCCCCTGTGGATGTGCTGCCCTCTCTGTCCCGTCTGAAGGATAAGGGCATCGGCGAGGGCAAGACCCGTGAGGATCACGCCGACACCATGAACCAGCTCTTTGCCGCTTACTCCACCGGTAAGGATAACAAGGAGCTGATGTCCATTCTGGGCGAGGCCGCTCTGACTCCCACCGACCTGCTGTACGCCAAGTTCGCCGACGAGTTCGAGAAGCGCTATGTGAACCAGGGCTACGAGGAGAACCGTTCCATCGAGGAGACGCTGGACCTGGGCTGGGAGCTGCTGTCCATCCTGCCCACCTCCGAGCTGAAGAGAATTAAGCAGAAGCACATTGATAAGTACCTGCCCAAAAAGGAGGGTTAAACAATGGCCGCAACCGTTGTCAACCCCACCCGAATGGAGCTCACCCGGCTGAAGGGTAAGCTGAAGACCTCCGTCCGCGGCCACAAGCTGCTGAAGGATAAGCGGGACGAGCTGATGAAGCAGTTCCTGGACGTGGTCCGGGAGGTGCGCCAGCTCCGCACGGAGGTGGAGGAGGAGCTGATGAAGGTACACGCCTCCTTTACCGTGGCCTCCGCTCTGATGAGCGGCCCGGCCATGGAGCAGGCGCTGATGTACCCCAAGCAGTCCGTGGAGCTGACCATGACCTTCAAGAACATCATGAGCGTCAAGGTCCCCAACTACCACTTCAAGACCCGCACCGAGGACTCCGGCGACATCTTCCCCTACGGCTATGCCAGCACCTCCGGTGAGCTGGACGCCGCCGTGGAGGCTCTGGGCCAGGTATTCCAGTCCATGCTGCGGCTGGCCCAGATCGAGAAGACCGCCCAGATGCTGGCCGAGGAGATCGAAAAGACCCGCCGCCGCGTCAACGCCCTGGAGTATGTGGTCATTCCTCAGACCGAGGAGAACATCCGCTATATCTCCATGAAGCTGGACGAGAATGACCGCTCCACCACCACCCGCCTGATGAAGGTGAAGGATATGCTGCTGGAGCAGTCCATCCAGGAGAAGCGGGAGGCCGACGCCAAGGCCATCGAGGCTTTTGCCTCCAACAGCAAGCAGGTGTGACCTCTCTCCGCGGTTTTCCGCAAAAGCCAAAGAGCCGCCGCCCATTTGTTTGGGCGGCGGCTTTTGACCTGTTCGCCAAAAAACAGCGCGGGGGGGCTGTTCAGGACCAAAAAATCGTGGTATACTATCCCCGATCCGAAAGGAAAGACCGAAAGGAGAATTTACGATGGCAGAGATCGTTTTGACCGAGGAAAATTTTGAAGCTGAGGTGCTGAAAGCCGATCAGCCGGTGCTGGTGGACTTCTGGGCTCCGTGGTGCGGCCCCTGCCGGATGCTGGCCCCCGCCGTGGAGCAGCTGGCCGAGGAGTACGAGGGCCGGGCCAAGGTGGGCAAGGTCAACGTGGACGAGCAGCCTGGCCTGGCGGTCCAGTTCGGCATTGTCAGCATCCCCACCGTCATGGTGTTCAAGGGCGGCGAGTGCACCGACACCCTGGTGGGCTTGCGCCCCAAGGAGGAGCTGGAGGCCCTGCTGGGCCTGTGAGCGCAAAAAGTCAGCCAGCCCCGACACGGGGCTGGCTGCTCTGCTATTCATGCCGTTCCCGCCGGGCGTGGCGGCAGATGGCCTCGAAGGTCTCCTGACTGATGTCGTGCTCTATCTTGCAGGCGTCCTCCGCCGCGGTGGTCTCGCTGACCCCCAGGCGGATGAGGAACTCCGTCAGGGCCTTGTGGCGCTCGTAGGTCCGCCGGGCGATGGCCATGCCGCTGTCCGTCAGGGTGATGCGCCCGTCCCTGTCCATGGTGATGCAGCCATTCTCCCGCAGGCGTTTGGCCGCGTAGCTGACGCTGGGCCGGGTGACCCCCAGGTGCTCCGCCACATCCACGGAGCGGATGTAGCCGTGGGCCTCCTCCATCATCAGCATGGCCTCCAGATAGTCCTCCGTGGCCCTTTGCGTTTTCATGCGCGCACACCGCCCTTTCGGGGATTTGTCCATAGGGTATCACGGATGGCTGGAAAAAGCAAGAAGACAAAATCCCGGAGCGGGACCGACGGAGCCGGCATAGAGTGAACCGGATGGCGGAAAGGGAAGGAGTGACCGTTATGCTGTTGTGGCTGCAGGAAAACTTGTCCACCATTCTGGTGGGGCTTGCGCTGCTGGCGGCTGTGGCCGCCGTGATCGTGTACATGGTGCGGAGGAAAAAGCAGGGGAAGGGCGGCTGCGGGTGCGGCTGCTCGGGCTGCGCCATGAGCGGAAGCTGTCATGAGAAGAAATGAGAGAGAGGGCCGCCGGCCCTCTCTTTTCCTGTTTTAGAAAATTTTAATTAAAACCGCCGCGGGGCCTTAAAAACCGGCTGGTACACTGGGGACCAGATCAACGGAAAGGCGGTCTTATCATGTTCCTGGAAGAGCTGGCCCTGGCCCTCACCCTCCTGCTGCGGGGGCTGAGCCTGTGGTTTCTGGCGGTGGCTTTGTTTGCCATGAAGCGGCCCAGGCCCATCCCGGTCAAGGCACCGGAGCTGCGCTTTGCCTGCCTCATCCCCGCCCGCAACGAGGAGGCGGTCATCGCCCAGCTGGTGGAGAGCCTGAACCGGCAGAACTACCCGCCGGAGCTGCGGGACATCTATGTGATCCCCAACAACTGCACCGACTGGACCGAGGACCGGGCCAGGGCGGCGGGGGCGAAGATCTTCCGCTGCTTCGAGCCGGTGGGGTGCAAGGGGGACGCGCTCCACGAGGCGGTGGCGTGGCTGCTGCCCCAGGGGTACGACGCCTTCTGCGTCTTTGATGCGGACAATGCGGTGGACCCGGACTTCCTGGCCCGGATGAACGACGCCCTTCTGTCCGGCGCCCGGGCGGCCAAAGGGGCCATGCGGGTGAAAAATCCCGGCGACTCCTGGACCGCCGGGTGCTACGGGCTGTACTTCACCCTGTTCGACACCTTCTTCAACCGGGCACGGGCCAACTGCGGCCTGTCTGCCAAGCTGGTGGGCACGGGCTTCGCCGTCCGCCGGGACCTGCTGGAGGAGCTGGGGGGCTGGAACACCCAGACCATGGCCGAGGACGCTGAGTTCTCCGCCCAGTGCGCCGCCCTGGGCGAGCGGGTGTGGTACGTGCCCGGGGCCGTCACCTATGACGAGGCCCCCAACACCCTGCGCCTCTCTCTGCGGCAGCGCCGCCGGTGGTGCAGCGGCGTCATGACCGTGGCGGGGAAGCAGTGGGGCGGGCTGCTCCGGGCGGTGTGGGGCCGGGGTGGAGCAAGGGCGGCGGACATGCTGGCCTTTCTGACCTCCCCCTTTGTCCAGGCCCTGTCCGTGGCGCCGGCGGTGCTGTACCTGCTGGCGGCTGTACAGTCCGGCAGCCTGGCGGAGTATGCCCTGGCCGCGGGGCTGGGCCTTGGGGCGGCCTGGGCGGGAATGACGGCCTTTGCCCTGGTGCTGGCCCGTATCGGCGGCTATCCCCTGAGGACCATCGGCAGAAGCGTGGCCGGGTTCTCCCTGTTCATGGCCAGCTGGCTGCCCCTGCAGGTGCTGTCCCTCTTTTGCCGGTCCCGGGAGTGGAAGGCCATCCGGCACACCGGGGGCCTGCCCGCGGAGAAGCTGGCCCGGGGCGGGAACATATGATAAAAACGCTGTAACGTGAGCCGTGGTATGCTCACGTTACAGCGCTTTTTCTATTTCTCCGCGATGTCAAAGTCCTCGGTGTGGGCCACGATACCCCGGTACCGGGGGTATTCCGCCAGAAAGCGGTCAATGACCTCCGGCTCGTTCCAGTAGTGCATGGGGAGGACCTGGTCCGTGTCTGTGTGGTCCAGGAACCAGACCAGACCGTCGGCGTAGTGCCCCTCCAGCCGGGGGTCCAGGGGGACGAAGGCCAGGTCCATGTGCCGCCCTGCCAGCAGGCCGATCTCATGGCGGTAGCTGCCCCGCATCTGCCGGTTGTCCTCCTCCGGCTCTCCCTCCCAGGTCCAGTCGTTCAGGTCGCCGGCGTGGTACACCGTCCCCTCATCGGTGGTCAGCAGAAAGGCCACGCCGCTGTCGGTGGACAGCAGAGTTTCCAGTGTGCCGCCCCAGGGCAGGTCGTAGGCGCGGTGGGCGCTGACGGTCAGCACGTCCACCTCATCGGGATACTTTTTGGGGGAGATGTCGCTGGCCAGCACGGCCAGGATGTGCCTGACCCCGGCCCGGGCCAGCAGGGAGAACACCTCCGGCTCATAGTGGTCGGGGTGGAAGTGGCTGGCCAGCACCACCACCGGCTTGTCCGGGTCCAGGGCGGGCAGCTCCCCATGCCAGTAGTCGAACAGATAGCAGCACGCCCCGGTCTCCACCAGGAAGCCGCTGTGGGCGATATAATACACCTTCATGGCGCTGTCCGTATGGGCTCAGAACAGGCCGGTGATCTTCCCGTTCTCGTCCACGTCGATCTTCTCGGCGGCGGGGACCTTGGGCAGACCCGGCATGGTCATGATGTCGCCGGTCAGAGCCACCAGGAAGCCGGCGCCGGCGGACACCTTCAGGTTGCGGACGGTAATGGTGAAGCCGGTGGGCGCGCCCAGCAGGGTCTGGTCATCGGAGAAGGAGTACTGGGTCTTGGCCATGCAGATGGGCAGGTTGCCGAAGCCCAGGGCCTCCAGCTCCTTCATCTGCTTGCGGGCCCCGGCGGTGAGGGCCACGCCGTCGGCATGGTAGATCTTTTTGGCGATGTCGTTCAACTTCTGCTCGATGGAGTCCTCGGTGTCGTAGGCGAAGGTGAAGTCGTTGGGCTGCTCGCACAGGCGGAGCACCTCCTGGGCCAGGGCCTTGCCGCCCTCGCCGCCCTTGGCCCACACCTCGCTGAGGGCCACGTTGACGCCCAGCTCCCGGCACTTGTCCTCCACCAGCT
>JBJEYO010000190.1:0-26788 GCA_051886935.1 Candidatus Enterenecus sp.
CCTCAGTCAGCTTCGCTGACAGCTCCCTCATCAGAGGGAGCCTTGGATATTCCAACCCCAACACATAACATGAAAATCCGACCTATGATCGTAACCATAGGTCGGATTAACTGTTTTATGAACACCGCTCTAAAGGGCCGGCAGTTTTTTGCGGCTTACAGCACAAAATCCTCGTCCTTCAAATGGGAGAAGTCGGCGCTGTGGGGCTTGGGGGGCACCCGCTTCAGGGGGTCGTACTTGAACCGGCGGCAGGCGCCGCCGGCGTCCACGATTCCCTTTTTCAGACACATGACCCGTTCCTCGTCCAGCGGAGCCCCTTTTTTGCAGTAGGCGCAGCGGGGCTCCATATCCTTTTCAAACAGCATGGCGGTCACGCCCTCCGTCTGTCTCTGATTCGCGCCTGCCGCCCGGGGCGGGGCGCTGTATTCAGTATACAGGATGGCGCGGCGTTTTTCCACTCTTTTTTCGCAGCAGGGACAGGCAAAGAAGGGAAAAGGCCAGCCACACCCCAAAGGCGGTGACGGTGGACACCGCCAGGGCGGAGGAGAAGTCCATGGCGGCCAGGGACTCGGTCTGCTGGGCCAGATAGCTGGACACCGGCTGGGAGAAGGGGATGAACCGGGCCAGCAGCCAGGTCAGCCCGGCGGCGATGAGCCCGTGGCACAGCTTGCCCGCCAGATAGGTGCGGGCGGACAGCCCGCTGTCCACCAGGAAGGACAGCACCTGGCAGTGGACGGACAGGCCTGCCCACCCCAGCATGAAGGCGGCCATGGACACCCGGCCCACCACGCCGCCCTCCCCGGCCAGGGAGGACACCCCGGAGGACAGCTCCAGCAGCCCCGCCACCAGGCGGCGGGCCCACTCCTCCTGAAAGCCCAGCAGAGCCAGGGCTCTGGCCACCGCCCCCAGCACGCCGTAGGCGGTGAGAAGCTGGAGCACCACCGAGAAAAATACCACGAAGGCGCAGATGTTCAGGGTGCTCTGAAGGGCGCGGGTCACCGCCCCGGTGAAGGCGGCGGGAATGGTGACGGTCTGGATGGGCTTGGGACGGCGGAGCGGGCGGGGCTCCTCCCGGCCGCCGTGGAAGCGGAACAGCAGCCCCACCAGCAGAGAGGCGGCGGCGTGGGTCAGGTAGAGCAGCAGGCCCACCCGGCTGTCTCCGAACACCCCCGCCCCCACCACGCCCAGGATGAAGGCGGGGCCGGAGTTGTTGCAGAAGGAGAGCAGGCGCTCGGCCTCCGCCTTGGAGCACTGGCCCTGCTCATAGAGCTGGAGGGCGGTGCGGGCGCCCACGGGGTAGCCGCCGATGAAGCCCAGAACCACCGCCGCGGCGCAGCTCCCGCCCACCCGGAACAGAGGCCGCATGACCCGCTCCAGCGCCCGGCCCAGGTAGGCGGCCAGACCCAAATCCACCACCATGGAGGACAGCACGAAAAAGGGGAACAGGGAGGGCACGATCACATTGAAGCACAGGGTCAGCCCGCTTTTGGCCCCCGCGATGGCCTCCCGGGGGGCCAGCACCAGGGCGGCGGCTGCCGCCAGCAGGGCCATAGCCAGCAGGGCGTCCCGCAGTTTTTTGTATTTGAACAGCCGCAGCATGGCCTCACCCCCATGGGGAAAATGTATGCGCCCGGCGGATTCAACTTGCCTGTCCGTCCGTGATGGCGTATAATGGGGGCGGAAACGCGGCGGGAGGCCGAAAAAAGCGGGGAGGCATTTTTATGCAGACAGAGATCACCCAGCGCATCCCTCTGCTGGACGGGCAGGGCAATCTGACCCAGGCGGGCTACGCCAAGCGCCTGCTGCCCGTCTATGACCGCTCCAGGGTCAAGGGCGGACTGACCCGGCTGAAGGAGTGGGACTACTACTATGTGGGTAACGACAAATTCGGCGTGGCCCTGACCATCGCGGACAACAGCTACATGGGGCTGGACTCCATCTCCTTTTTGACCTTTGATGGGGAGCCCTGGCAGATCACCAAAAGCCCCATGCGGGTCTTCCCCATGGGAAAGACCGGCCTGCCCGCTACCTCGGCGGAGGGGGTGACCGCCATATCCGGCAAAGGCTACGGCCTGGTGTTCCAGGCGGAGGGGGGCAAGCGGGTCCTTACCGCCCACATGGACAACTTCAGGGACGGCCAGCCCATCGACGTCCATGTGACCCTGACCCATGAGCCGGAGGAGTCCATGGTCATCTGCACCCCCTTTGACAAGCCGGGGCACTTCTATTTCAACCAGAAGATCAACTGTATGCGGGCGGCGGGCACGGTGCGCATCGGCAAGGAGCAGTACCTGTTTGAGCCCACCAATTCCTTCGCCGTGCTGGACTGGGGCCGGGGCGTGTGGACCTATCACAACACCTGGTACTGGGGCTCCGCCTCCGGCCTGGTGGACGGGGTGGACTTCGGGTTCAACATCGGCTACGGCTTCGGGGACACCTCCGCCGCCAGCGAGAACATGCTGTTCTGCCGGGGCAAGGCCCACAAGCTGAGCCAGGTGACCTTCAACATCCCCATGAAGAACGGGAAAGAGGACTACCTGAGCCCCTGGAGCTTTACCAGTGACGACGGCCGGTTCGAGATGGACTTCCAGCCCGTCATCGACCGGGCGGCCTGCACCAGCGCCCTGGTCATCAAAAGCGACCAGCACCAGGTGTTCGGCCGGTTCACCGGCGTGGCGGTGCTGGACGACGGCACCCGACTCCAGGTGGAGGACCTGATGGGCTTCGCGGAAAAGGTGGAGAATAAATGGTAAACGCGTGCCCGGGGCAGACCGCTGTCCCGGGCATACTGCTTTAACGCGTTAAAAATTTTCTCTCCAAAAGGGTTGACAAACCCGGCGGACGGTGCGTATAATAGGCCACAACAACCAAACAGCATAAACCTGTGACGGAGAGAAGTACCCGGCGCGGCGAACCTTGCAGAGAGTCCCGGATGGTGAGAGCGGGGCGGGGAGCGGCCGGCGAATGGACTTCGGAGGGCGGACCGAAAGGCGTGGCCGAGTAGGGACCGACGGGTATCCCACCCGTTATCCATCGGGACGCGTATGATGGTACGCGTAAGCGAGCGGACGCGCAAGCGTCAATTTGGGTGGTATCGCAGAAGCAATGGCTTTTGTCCCATGTGTGGGACAAAGGCTGTTTTTTTATTTCAAAACCTCCCCCGGAGCTCCGGCAAGGCCCGGGTCATCTGCCGCCCAAAATCAAAAACAGGAGGAAATCCCCATGAAAAAGCACAGTATGATCAAGAAGTTCTTCGCCCTGGCCGCCGCCGCTGCCATGACCCTGTCCCTGGCCGCCTGCTCCAGCAACAGCCCCTCCGGCGGGGAGGCCGCCTATAAGGTGGCCATCATCAAGCAGATGGACCACGCCTCCCTGGATGAGATCGCGGGCGCCATCGCCGCCCGGCTGGATGAGCTCGCCGCGGAGAACGGCGTGACCATCCAATATGAGATCACCTCCGGCCAGGGGGACCAGACCGTGCTCAAGCAGCTGTCCGACCAGGCCATTGCCGACGGCGTGGACGCCATCATCCCCATCGCCACCACCGCCGCCCAGGTGGCCGCCCTCAGCGCCGAGGACACCGGGACCCCCGTGATATTTGCCGCCATCTCCGACCCCGAGGAGGCCAGGCTGACCGGCATTGACTATGTGACCGGCACCAGCGACGGGCTGAACACCGCCTTTATCCTGGACATGATGCTGGCCCAGAACCCCGGTGTGGCCAAGGTGGGCCTGCTGTACTCCCTGTCTGAGCCCAACTCCGCCAAGCCCATCGCCGAGGCCAAGGCCTACCTGGACGCCCAGGGCATCGCCTACACCGAGCAGACCGCCAATACCAACGATGAGGTCATCGCCGCCGCCTCCGCCCTCATCGCCGAGGGCGTGGACGCCGTGTTCACCCCCACCGACAACGTCATCATGGCCGCCGAGCTGGCCATCTATGAGAAGCTGGCCGAGGCCGGCATTCCCCACTACACCGGGGCCGACTCCTTTGTCCGCAACGGCGCCTTCGCCGCCTGCGGCGTGAACTACACCGACCTGGGCAGACGCACCGCCGACCTGGCCTATGAGGCCGTCACCCAGGGCATGGACGGCCTGGAGGACTACTACCTGATGGAGGGCGGCATCATCACCGTCAACACCGAGACCGCCGCTGCCCTGGGCGCGGACTACTCCGTCTTTGACAGCATGGGCACGGTGGTGGAAGTGACCACAACAAAGGAGTAAGAATTTGAAAAAGGAGTGATTCAAGTGCTGCTCATTGCCCAGACCGCCCTGGAGCTGGGGTTCCTGTACGCCCCGGTGGCCATGGCCCTGTTTTTGAGCTACCGTGTGCTGGACATCGCCGACCTGACCACCGACGGCTGCTTCGTGCTGGGAGCGGCGGTGTCGGTGACCCTGGCCGCCGCCGGACACCCCATCCTGGCCGTTCCCGCCGCCATGGCGGCGGGGGCCTGCGCCGGGTTCGTCACCGCCTTTCTCCAGACCCGGCTGGGGGTGCCCTCCATCCTGGCGGGCATCGTCACCAACACCGGGCTGTACACTGTGAATCTCATGGCCATGGGCTGGAAGTCCAACGCCAGCCTGCTGGGGGTGGACACCGTGTTCACCCTGCTGCGGCGCATGGGAGTGGGCGGGCGGTTCTACGAGCTGCTGCCGGCGGCCGCCGTCACCGTTCTGGCCGGGGTGCTGCTGCGTATGTTCCTGGGCACCCGCCTGGGCCTGTCCATCCGGGCCACCGGGGACAACCGGGACATGGTGCGCTCCTCCTCGGTGAATCCCACCTTTACCGTCACCGTGGGTCTGTGCGTCTCCAATGCCCTCACCGCCCTGTCCGGGGCCATGGTGGGGCAGTATCAGAAGACGGCGGACATCAACTCCGGCACCGGAATCGTGGTCATCGGCCTGGCCTGCCTCATCATCGGGGAGACCGTTCTGGGCCGCCGCTCGGTGACCAGGGGAATCATAGCCGCCGTGGCGGGCTCCATCGTCTACCGCTTTCTGTACGCCGTGGTGTTCTATACCAAAGTGGTGCCGGTGGAGTGCCTCAAGCTGCTCACCGCCGTGGTGGTGGCCCTGGCCATCGCCGCGCCAAGTCTGAAAAAGTGGGCCGCCTTCCAGCGCCGGAAGCTGGCGGCCGGGAGGGGAGGGCGCAGGGATGCTTGATGTAAACAATATCTCCAAGACCTTCAACCCCGGCACACCCAATGAAAAGGCGGCGGTGCGCGGCCTGTCCCTCCACCTGGACCGGGGAGAGTTCGTCACCATCATCGGCTCCAACGGGGCGGGCAAATCCACCCTGTTCAACGCCGTGGCCGGCAGTTTCTATGTGGACGAGGGCTCCATCTCCCTGGACGGGCGGGACATCACCTTCCTGCCGGAGCACAAACGCAGCCGGGCCATCGGGCGGCTGTTCCAGGACCCGCTGAAGGGCACGGCTCCCTCCATGACCATCGAGGAAAATCTGGCCCTGGCCTATCTGCGCTCCTCCAAGGGCGGCCCTTTCAGCCGAATCTCCGGGGCGGACAGGGCCCTGTTCCGGGAGCGGCTGAGCCGCCTGGGCATGGGCCTGGAGGACCGGATGCGCCAGCCGGTGGGGCTGCTGTCCGGCGGACAGCGGCAGGCCCTGACCCTGCTCATGGCCACTCTGGTGCCGCCCAGGCTGCTGCTGCTGGACGAGCACACCGCCGCCCTGGACCCGGCTACCGCGGCCAGGGTGTTGGAGCTGACGGAGCAGGTGGTGGCGGAGAACGGCATCACCTGCATGATGATCACCCACAACATGTCCCAGGCGCTGGCGCTGGGCAGCCGCACCCTGATGATGGCCGACGGGGCCATCGTGCTGGATGTGGCCGGGAACGAGCGGGCGGGCCTGACCGTGGATGACCTGCTTGCCCGGTTCCGGGCGGGCACCGGGAAAGCCCTGGACAACGACCGCATTCTGCTGTCTGAATAGAAGAACAGACGCGCCGTGAAATTTCACGGCGCGCCTGCGCTTATGGGTCTTATTCCAGTTCAAAGGCGCCGGTGTAGAGCTGGTAGTACTCGCCCTTCTCGGCAATGAGCTTTTCGTGGTTGCCCCGCTCAATGATGCGTCCCTGCTCCAGCACCATGATGACGTCGGAGTTGCGGACGGTGGACAGGCGGTGGGCGATGACGAACACCGTGCGGTTGCACATCAGGGCGTCCATGCCCGCCTGTACAATGGCCTCGGTGCGGGTGTCGATGGAGGAGGTGGCCTCGTCCAGAATGAGCACCGGGGGATCGGCCACGGCGGCCCGGGCGATGGCCAGCAGCTGCCGCTGGCCCTGGGACAGATTGGCTCCGTTGCCGGTGAGCATGGTGTTGTAGCCCTCGGGCAGACGGGTGATGAAGTCGTGAGCGCCGGCCAGCTGGGCGGCGGCGATGCACTCCTCGTCGCAGGCGTCCAGGTTGCCGTAGCGGATGTTGTCCATCACGGTGCCGGTGAACAGGTTGGTGTCCTGAAGCACGATGCCCAGGGAGCGGCGCAGGTCCGCCTTTTTGATGTCCTTGACGTCGATGCCGTCGTAGAGGATCCTGCCGTCGGTGATGTCGTAGAACCGGTTGATCAGGTTGGTGATAGTGGTCTTGCCCGCGCCGGTGGCGCCCACAAAGGCCACCTTCTGGCCGGGCTCGGCGTACAGGGAGACATCGTGGAGGACGGTCTTTTCCGGGGTGTAGCCGAAGTCCACATGCTCAAAGCGCACGTCGCCGGTGAGCCGGGTCAGCGTGACAGAGCCGTCGGCCTCCACCCGGCGCCAGGCCCACACATTGGTGCGTTCGGCGCACTCCGTCAGGGAACCGTCGGCCTGCTCCCGGGCGTTGACCAGGGTAACGGTGCCCTCATCGGTCTCGGGTTCCTCGTCCATCAGGTCGAAGATGCGCTGGGCGCCGGCCATGCCCATGACCACAGAGTTGATCTGCTGGGACACCTGGCCGATGTTGCCGGTGAACTGCTTGGTCATGTTGAGGAAGGGCACCACGATGCTGATGCTGAAGGCCATGCCGGAGATGGACACATTGGGCGTGCCGGACAGCAGCAGGGCGCCGCCCACCATGGCTACCACGGCGTAGAGAATGTTGGACAGGTTGCCGAGGATGGGCATGAGGATGTTGGCGAAGTTGTTGGCCCGGCAGGAATCCTTGTACAGGGCGTCGTTGACCTTGTCGAAGTCGGCCTTGGTCTCCTCCTCGTGGCAGAAGACCTTGACCACCTTCTGGCCGTTCATCAGCTCCTCCACGAAGCCCTCCATCCTGCCCACGGCAATCTGCTGGCGGCGGAAGTATTTGGCGGAGTTGCCGCCCACATATTTCACGATGAGCAGCATGAGCAGGGTGCCGGCTACTACCACCAGGGCCAGCCACAGGCTGTAATACAGCATGATGCAGAGGACCGAGGTCACCACGATGGCGGTGGACATGAGCTGGGGCAGGCTCTGGGAGATGAGCTGGCGCAGGGTGTCGATGTCGTTGGTGTAGTGGCTCATGATGTCGCCGTGGCTGTTGGTGTCGAAATAGCGCAGGGGCAGGTCCTGCATGCCGCTGAACATCTTGCAGCGCAGCTTTTTCAGGGTGCCCTGGGTGATGATGGCCATGAGCCGGTTCCAGGTGAAAACGCTGACCAGCGAGAGGACATAGAACACAATGAGGACGGCCACAAGGCTGAAGATCCGGCCGGACACGGCGGCCCAGTCGCCGGTCTGCCAGCTGCCCTCGATGACGGCGATGACCTTCTGCATGAAGATGGAGGGAATAGTGGCCACCACGGCGCTGAACAGGATGCAGATCAGGGTCACGGGCAGCAGGACGGGGTAGAACCCGAACAGGGTCCTGAGCAGACGCCTCAGGGTACCCTTTTTCGCGGCGGGACGCTTGCCGTTATTCGCCATCCTGCTCACCCCCCTTCTTCTGGGACTCATAGACTTCCTGATAGATGGGGTCGTGGGCCAGCAGCTCGTCATGGGGACCTATGGCGTGGATGGAGCCGTTGTCCATGATGATGATGCGGTCGGCGTCCTCCACGGAGGCCACCCGCTGGGCCACGATGATCTTGGTGGTGTCAGGCAGGTACTCCCGGAAAGCCTGGCGGATCAGGGCGTCGGTGTGGGTGTCCACGGCGGAGGTGGAGTCGTCCAGAATGAGTACCTTGGGCTTCTTCAGCAGGGCCCGGGCGATGCACAGGCGCTGCTTCTGACCGCCGGACACGTTGGTGCCGCCCTGTTCGATATAGGTGTCGTAGCCGTCGGGGAACTGCCGGATGAAACCGTCGGCCTGGGCCAGGCGGCAGGCCTCCACCAGCTCCTCGTCGGTGGCGTTGGGGTCGCCCCAGCGCAGGTTCTCCTTGATGGTGCCGGAGAAGAGCACGTTCTTCTGCAGCACCACGGCCACCTGACTGCGCAGGGCGTCCAGGTCGTAGTCCTTCACATCCACGCCGCCCACCTTGACAGAGCCCTCGGTGGCGTCATACAGGCGGGAGATGAGCTGAATCAGGGAGGACTTGGAGGAGCCGGTGCCGCCCAGGATGCCGATGGTCTCGCCGGAGCGGATGTGCAGGTCGATGTCGGACAGGGCCATGCGCTCGGCGTGCTCGGAGTAGCGGAAGCTGACGTGGTCAAAGTCGATGGAGCCGTCCGCCACCCGGGTGACCGGATCGGCGGGGCTGGTGATGGTGCTCTGCTCCTGGAGCACCTCCGCAATACGGTTGGCGGACTCGATGGACATGACGATCATCACGAAGATCATGGACAGCATCATCAGACTCATGAGGATCTGGATGCTGTAAGTCAGCAGGGCGGACATCTGGCCCACATCCAGGGCCGCACCGCTGGTGGTGATGACCTTGCGGGAGCCCAGGGTCAGCACCAGAATGTTGGTGATATAGATGCAGAAGTTCATCAGGGGATTGTTCAGAGCCAGCAGCTTTTCCGCGTGGGTGAAGTCGGCGCACACATCCTCGGCGGCCTCGTTGAACTTCTTCTTCTCGTGCTCCTCCCGGACGAAGGACTTGACCACCCGCATGGCCTGGACGTTCTCCTGGATGGACTCGTTGAGGCGGTCATACTTCTTGAACACCCGGCGGAACAGGGGCATGGCCTTGGCGGCGATGTAGAACAGGCCGCCGCCCAGCACGGGGATGGTGAACAGGAAGATGAAGGCCATGGAGCCGCCCATGATATAGGCCATGGTAAAGGAGAAGATCAGCATCAGCGGGCAGCGGATGGCCGCCCGGATGACCATCATAAAGGCCATCTGGACGTTGGTCACATCGGTGGTCAGGCGGGTGACCAGAGAGGAGGTGGAGAATTTGTCGATGTTGGTGAAGGAATAGTCCTGAATGGCGTAGAACATGTCCCTGCGCAGGTTGCGGGCAAAGCCCGTGGAGGCGTTGGCGCAGGTGACGCCGGCGCCCCAGCCGGTAAACAGGGCCACGATGGCCATGAGAATCAGGGCCCCGCCGTACCGCAGGATGACGGCCATGTCGCAGCCGGCCTTGATCTGGTTGACCAGGTTGGCGATGGTGTAGGGGATCAGACAGTCCATAATGACCTCGATGGTGACCAGCACGGGGGTCAGGATGGTATCCCGCTTGTACTCACGCACGCATTTCATCAATGTTTTAAGCATATCGTTTCCTTTCTAAAATGGAAGTGCGTTTTGCAGTCAGATTGGTACAGTATATATGGTTAATATAAAATTTGAACGTGCCGATCTTCATAAAAAGAAGCTCTTTTTATGGGCAGGACTGTGGGTGGTCGGGTGGTTCCGACACCGCACGGTACACTTTGGCCAGCAGGACGGACAGCTCGGCTTTCTCCCCGTCGGTCAGGTATTTCAGCATCCGGTCTTCGGCCAGATGGATGTTCGCCTCCGTGTCCCGGCAGACATCAAGGCCCGTTCCGGTCACCCGGACAAACTTGGCCCGGCGGTCATCCGTGTCGCCGAAGCACTCCACGAAGCCCTTTTCCCCGCACCGTTTGACGATGCCTACGGTGGTGGACTGGGCTACGCCCATCAGCCGCTCCAGCTCCTTCAGGGAGCAGCAGCCCTCCGGCTGCTCCCGCAGGGTGAACAGCAGGTGGACCTGAGAAAAGGTCAGGCCGGTGGCCCGGAGCTCATTGTTGGCGTTTTTCTGCATCGCGCAGTGGATATGCTTGATCAGCGCGCCGCATTCATGTCCATACATTTTTTCGCCTCCGTTTCCTATCAATGGTAACATAAGCAATGCCGGAAATCAATAGCACGCAATTAAAAGCTTGCTATCAATTTCCGAGATCGCTTTGTGAATATTCACAATATGTCCAGCTCCCGTAGCAGCCGGGTACGCAGGGCGGAGTAGCGCCGGGTCTGCCTGTCGTTGGCGGTCATGCGCTCCAGCAGCTCGCCGCTGCCCACCACAATGAACAGCTCCCTGGCCCGGGTGATGGCGGTGTAGAGCACACCCCGGGCCAGCAGGGTGGGGGGCACGTCGGACAGGGCCAGAATGACCGCCCGGTACTCGCTGCCCTGGGCCTTGTGGACGGTGACGGCCCAGGCGGGCTCCAGCTCTCCCAGCAGCTCCGGCGGGTAGCTGACCAGCCGCCCGTCAAAGGACACGGTGATCCCGCCGGCGGTCACCTCGGTGATGACGCCGATGTCGCCGTTGAACACCCCCAGGTCCCGCTCACCCGTGTCCGGGTTCTCCCAAAGCAGGTCGTAGTTGTTTCGAATCTGCATGACCCGGTCCCCCTGGCGGAACACATAGGGGCCGAAGGCCCGCTCCCCCTTGCCCTCGGCGGCGGGGTTCAGGGCCGCCTGGAGGGCCCGGTTCAGGGCGGCGGTGCCCGCCCCCCGGAGGCGGGTGGGGGAGAGCACCTGAATCTGGTCGGCGGGGATGCCCATGTTGTTGGGCAGCCGGTCCCGGCACAGCTCCACCACGGTGTCGGCGGTGCGGGCCGCGTCCCGCCGGCCCAGGTAGAAGAAGTCCTTGCTCTTGTTGGTCAGGTCGGGCGCGCGCCCCTCGTTGACGCCGTGGGCGTTCATGACGATGGCGCTCTCCCGGGCCTGGCGGAAGATCTCGGTGAGGGACACGGCGGGCACCGCGCCGCTGCGGATCAGGTGGTCCAGCACATTGCCCGGCCCCACGGAGGGGAGCTGGTCCGGGTCTCCCACCAGCACCAGGCGGCAGTCGGACCGCAGGGCGGCCAGCAGGGCGGCCATGAGGGAGATGTCCACCATGGAGGTCTCGTCCACGATGACGGCGTCAACGGCCAGGGGGTCGTCCTGGTTTTTGGTGAAGGCCAGCTGGCCGGTGAAGGGGTCCAGTTTGGTCTCCAGCAGCCGGTGGATGGTCAGGGCCTCCTGGCCGCAGGTCTCACCCAGGCGCTTGGCGGCCCGGCCCGTGGGGGCGGCCAGGGCGGTCTCCAGCCCCAGGGTGTCGAACAGGGCCAGCACCCCCCGGAGGGAGGTGGTCTTGCCGGTGCCGGGGCCGCCGGTCAGCAGCATGACCTGCCGGCAGGCGGCCAGCTCCACCGCCCGGCGCTGCTGGGCGGCGTAGACGATACCCTGCTCCTTCTGAATGTTGTCGATGAGACTGCTCAGCCGGGGCGGCGGTGCCAGCTCGGCACGGCACATCTCGCTCAGGCGCATGGCCACATAGCACTCGGCACCGTACAGCCCGGCGGGATAGCAGGCGGTGACCCCGGCGATGTCCTCCCGCACCACCTCGCACCGCTCGATGAGGGCGTCCAGCCCCCGGGCGAGGCAGTCTCCCTCCACTCCGATGAGGGCGGCGGTGGCGGCCAGCAGCTTGTCCTCCGGCAGAAACACATGGCCGTTGTCGGCGTTGTGCTCCAGCTCGAACATGAGGGCGGTCTCCACCCGCTGGGGGTCGTCCCCGGCCACGCCCAGCTCAATGGCCAGGGCGTCCACCTGGCTGAAGGAGATGCCCAGGGTGCGGTCGCACAGCAGGTAGGGGTTGTCCTGAACCATCTCCGCCGCCAGGTCGCCGAACCGGCGGTACAGGGGCATGGCGGCGGACAGGGGCAGCTTCCACTCCGCCAGAAACTCCGCCAGGCGGCGCATCCCCATCTGCTCCCGGAAGGCCTCGCCAATGGCTTTGGCCTTTTTGGGGGTGATGCCCCGGATCTCGGTCAGCCGCTCCGGCTCATGCTCAATGACGGCCAGGGCGTCAGCGCCGAATTTGTCCACGATCTGCCGGGCCAGGCCCATGCGGATGCCCTTGACGGCGCCGGAGGCCAGGTATTCAAAGACCGCCTTCTCCCCCACGGGCATCCGGCGGACCACCACCTCGGCCTTGAACTGCTCGCCGTAGCTGGGATGGCGGCCCCAGGTCCCCTCCAGCTCCAGACTCTCGCCGGGGGCGGCGCCGGGCATGCAGCCCACCGCGGTCACCTCGCCCCTGCCGGGACAGTCCAGCTTCAGCACGGTGTAGCCGTTCTCCTCGTTGCGGAAGAGAACGGCGGACACGGCGCCCTCGATGTGATTGAGGCCGGATTCCAGTTGCCGGTCGTCAGCCATGGCCAGCCCTCCTGTTCAAACAAATGTTTCATACATTATACCATGATATGGGGCCGATTTGCAAGCCAAAGAGCAAAAGGGAGCGCCGCGGAATGAAAAATTCCACGGCGCTTCCGCTCGTTTTGACTGTTTTTTGCTCAGAACACCGCCTGCACCAGCACCATGTAGAGCACGGTGCCGCCCAGGATGGACAGCATATCGTTCTTCTTCCACAGGTGGAGTGCTACCACCGCCGCGCCGGCGATGAGGGAGGGGGCCCACCCGGCGGGGGAGGCGAAGCTGGCATCCTTCAGGCAGTAGACGATGAGCATGGCGATGACTGCCGGGGGCAGGTATTTGCCCAGGTACAGCACCACCCTGGGCGGCTTGCCGTTCCGGCCGAACAGGAGAAAGGGCAGCGCCCTGGTCAGAAAGGTGACGGCCGCCATCACGGCGATGGAGGCCACAGCCTGCATGGTGGTCACAGCGCATCCCCTCCTCTCCCGGGCAGAGCGTCCGCCGGCTTGTCCAGCGCGGGCCGGGCGCACAGCAGACCGATCACCAGCACCGCCAGCGCCGGGATCAGGAACCGGCCGTTCTCGCTGCCGAAGAGCAGCAGGCACACCACCGTGCCCACCGCGCCCAGGATGGCCGGGAAGTGATTGGACCCGGACTGCCACTGGCCGATGGCGATGACGATGAACAGGGCGGTCATGGCGAAGTCGATCCCCTCGGTGTTGATGGTGATGAGGGAGCCGGCGATGGCGCCGATGAGGGAGCCGGCGATCCAGTACACATGGTCCAGCAGGGCGATCCAGAAGTAGAACCGCCTGGAGTCCACCCCCTCCGGGGGCTGTACCCCGGCCAGCAGGGCGTAGGTCTCATCGGTGAGGGCGAAGATCACATACAGCTTGCGCCAGCCCATGCCCTTCAGCTTTTCCAGCAGGGACAGGCCGTAGACCAGATGGCGGAAGCTGATGATAAAGGTCAGCAGGGCCACATCCCACAGACCCGCCGCCTCCTCCAGCAGCCGCACACCCAGGTACTGGCCGCTGCCGGCATAGATGGTCACCGACATGGCGCCCGCCCACACCGGGCCGTAGCCGATGGCGGACAGCATCCAGCCGAACACGATTCCGATGGCCAGATAGCCCATGAGCACTGGCACGGTATGAGGAAATGCGGCGCGCAGCGCCTTTCTGTCCACAGCCGGTCACCCCTTTGTGACGATTTCGCACTTTATTTTACGAAATCGGAAGGAATTTGGCAAGGGCATCTCTTAACAGTTTATCTATTGTTTTTCCCATGCCCTTTGGCTATAATGATTTCACCATACGACTTTTGGGGCCTGTGGGCCCCGCGCAGGAGGAACACAATGAAACGGCTGCTCTACATTTACAATCCAAACGCCGGGCGGCAGCGTTCCCGGGCGATTCTGTCCCAGGTGCTGGAGGGACTCTCCGCCCAGGGCTATGAACTGACCGTCCAGCCCACCGCCGGCTCCGGCCACGCCACCGAGGTGACCCGGCAGCTGGCCCCCGGCTTTGACCGGCTGGTATGCTGCGGCGGCGACGGCACGCTGAACGAGGTGGTCTCCGGTCTGCTGGACCTGCCGGAGGACCGGCGCCCCCCGCTGGGGTATCTGCCCATGGGCAGTACCAACGACTTCTCCCGCACCCTGGCGCTGCCCAGGGACCTGGACGGACTGATCCGCCTGGCCGGCCAGGGGGAGGGCCGGGCGGTGGATGTGGGCCAGTCCGGCGGGCGGCTGTTCACCTATGTGTCCGCCTTCGGCCTGTTTACCGACACCTCCTATTCCACCCCCCAGAACATGAAGAACCTGCTGGGCCACTTCGCTTATGTGCTGGAGGGTGCCGGCCAGCTGGGCCGCATCCCCAGCCGCTCCATGACCGTCGTGGCCGACGGCGAGGAGAAGGCCCGGGGGGAGTTCATCTACGGCATGGTGGGCAACACCGTGTCCGTGGGCGGCATCATGAACCTGCCCCGGGAGACGGTGAAGCTGGACGACGGCCGGTTTGAGGTCCTGCTGGTGCGCAAGCCCCACAACCTGAAGGACTGGCAGGACATTCTCGCCGCCCTGACCCATCTGGAGCTGCCCCACGAGGGCAATGTGGTGGCCTTTCCCGCCAGCGAGATCACCTTCGCCTGTGACGAGCCGGTGGCCTGGACGGTGGACGGCGAGTTCGGCGGGGAGCGGCAGGAGACCGTGATCAAGGTCCTGCCCCGGGCCCTGTCCATTGTCTGCGGGACGCAGGAGGAAAAGGAAGCGTAAAAAATGTGGGAGTTCACCGTTTGGTGGACTCCCGCATTTTTATGTTGGATCCTGCGGTTATTGGGTCAGCAGATCGGCGATGGTGCGGGCGAAGAGCCGCCCGGCGGTGATGGCCTCCTGAAGGGTGTTGCCGTGGGTGCCCACCTCCACCAGGATGGCGCCGGTGGAGAGGTGCTGGTTAAAGCGGGATGTGCGCAGCACGATGGGCCGGGCCAGGGTGGCCCACTTGTCGGTGAGGGCCTTCTGGATGCCCACCGCCAGGGACAGGTTGACCCGCCAGTTGGGGTGGACCTGGCCCAGGGCGTCGCTGCCCATGACCAGCATGATCTGGGCGCAGTTGTCCACCGTGCCCGCCACCGTCTTGTAGATGGTGCCGTCGGCGGCGGCCAGGGCGTCCCGGTGTACGTCAATGACCAGCTGGATGGAGGGGTACTGCTCCAGCCACTGGGTCACCGCCTCGTAGGAGCGGTTGTAGGCGTCGTTGTAGCTGGGGTAGTCGAACAGGGTGGTGTCGTGGATGACCTCGATGCCCGCGCTCTCCAGAATGGCGGTCATCTCGGCGCCCACCCGCACCACGTTCTGGTCGGTGTTCAGGGTGCGGTAGCTGTCGCTTTCCTCGTAGACGTCGGTGCCGTCCATGGTGTAGGCCTCGGTGGCGTGGGAGTGGTAGATAAGTACCTGGGGGCCGTCCCCCCGGTCGGTCAGCTCCGGCATGGCGGCCAGGAGGGCACCCACATCCAGCTCGTAGTCGGTGCGGTTGTAGATGGACACGTTGCCGGAGGTGACGTAGCTGGCGGAGGAGCCGGCCACCATGGTCTTGCCGATGATGCCGTCAGGGGCGGTGGTGGTGATGGGAAGCTCCGGCTCGTCCGGGACCTCGCTGGCGGAGGGCTCCGCGCCGGCGGCGACGGGGGGCGGGGACAGGACCTGGGCGGTGGGCGTGCCGGAGAGCAGGGAGGACTGGGCCAGCACCAGCCGGTCCATGGCGGAGAGCTGTTCCGCGTCCAGGGGGCCCAGCTCGGCGGAGAGCAGGGAGAGGGCCAGGCGGGTGTCGCCGGCCAGACCGCCCAGCTGGTCACGGATGGAGATGGGGTCCGCCGTCAGCCAGACCAGCCACAGGGCCGCCGTGGCCACAAAGACGGCCAGACCTTGTCGAAGCCTGTGCCGCAGCGTGCCACTTGTCCGATTCTTTCGCATAAAAACTCACCTCAGGCCACTGTATGCCCGGGGCGGGAGGGATAGAACCGCGGGGACAGGGCGGCCCCATGAGAACGAAAGCGCCCGGCATCCGTCTCAGGATGCCGGGCGCTGTGCTGGTATGAAAACGGTCAGTCCACGCGGTAGCGCTTCTGGGGCACGTAGGTGCAGTGGAGCAGTTCGTGGGCCTTGTGGCCGCCGGGCTCGCCCAGATAGGTCTCGTAGACCTCCTTGACCACGGGGCTCTCATGGCTTTTGCGGAACTCCATGCTCTGGTCCTGCTTGTACAGGGCCTTGGCCCGCAGTTCCCGCAGGTCGGTGAAGGAGCGGACGGAGGAGGAGTGCAGGGGCTGGCCGCCGCCGTTGACGCAGCCGCCGGGGCAGGCCATGAACTCCACGAAATCATAGTGCAGCTCGCCGGCCCTGATGCCGTCCAGCACGGTCTTGGCGTTAGCCAGGCCGGAGGCGACGCACACCCGGACGGTCCTGCCGGGCAGGTCGTAGCTGGCCTCCTTGATGCCCTGGGTGCCCCGGACCTCGTGATACTCCAGGGCGCCCATCTCACTGCCGGTGACCTTGGCCACCACGGTGCGGAGCGCGGCCTCCATGACGCCGCCGGTGGCGCCGAAGATGACCGATGCGCCGGTGGAGACGCCCAGCATGGGATCAAACTCCCCGTCGGGCAGATGGTCGAACATCATGCCGGCCTGGGTGATCATGCGGGCCAGCTCACGGGTGGTCAGGGAGGCGTCCACGGGCATGCAGCCGTTTTTCATGCGCTGCTCCTCCCGCTTGACCTCGTACTTCTTGGCGGTGCAGGGCATGATAGACACCACATAGATGTCCTTGGGGTCGATGCCCGCCTTCTCGGCGTAATAGCTCTTGACCAGGGCGCCGAACATCTGCTGGGGGGACTTGCAGGTGGACAGGTTGGGGATGAATTCGGGGTAATGCTGCTCGCAGAACCGGATCCAGCCGGGGGAGCAGGAGGTGATCATGGGCAGGGTGCCGCCCTCGGTCAGGCGCTGGATGAATTCCGTACCTTCTTCCATGATGGTGAAGTCGGCGGCGGTATCCACGTCGAACACCTTGTCAAAGCCCAGCCGGCGCAGGGCGGAGACCATCTTGCCCTCCACGTTGGAGCCAATGGGCATCCCGAAGCACTCGCCCAGGGTGACACGGACGGAGGGGGCGGGGCCCACCACCACATGCTTGGAGGGGTCCCGCAGGGCGGCGAACACCTCGGCGGTGGAGTCCTTTTCAGACAGGGCGCCGGTGGGGCAGGCCACGATGCACTGGCCGCAGGACACGCAGTCCACCTCGGCCAGATCCCGGTCAAAGGCGGAGCCGATGTGGGTGTGGAAGCCGCGGTCGTTGGGGCCGATGACGCCCACGGACTGCAGCTTGCGGCAGGCGGAGACGCACCGGCGGCACAGGACGCACTTGGAGTTGTCCCGCACCAGGTGGAGGGCGGAGTCCTCGACCTGGGCCGGGATGTTGTCGCCGGCGTAGCGCACCGCGTCGATGCCCAGGTCGGCGGCCAGCTGCCGCAGCTCGCACTGGGCGTTGCGGGAGCAGGTCAGGCAGTCCATCCGGTGGTTGGACAGGATGAGCTCCATGGTCAGCCGGCGGGAGTGGCGCACCTTTTCCGTGTTGGTGAACACCTCCATGCCCTCGCTGACGGGATAGACGCAGGAGGCCATCAGGGAGCGGGCCCCCTTCACCTCCACCACGCAGATCCGGCAGGCGCCGATCTCGTTGATGTCCTTCAGGAAGCACAGGGAGGGGATCTTGATGCCCGCGGAGCGGGCGGCCTCCAGCACGGAGGTGCCGGCGGGGACGGTGACGGGGATATTGTCGATGGTGAGGTTGATCATTTTCTGTTCCATGTTCGTCACTCCTTCCCTCAGTGCTTCGCAATGGCGTCAAAGCGGCAGTTGGACTGGCACAGGCCGCACTTGATGCACTTGTTCTGGTCGATGACGTGGGGGGCCTTCACCGCGCCGGTGATGGCGCCCACCGGGCAGTTTTTGGCGCACAGGGTGCAGCCCCGGCACTTGTTGGGGTCCACCTCGTAGCGCAGCAGCTTGCGGCACACGCCGGCGGGGCAGCGCTTCTCCACCACGTGGGCCTCGTATTCCTCCCGGAAGTACTTCAGGGTGGACAGCACCGGGTTGGGGGCGGACTGGCCCAGGGCGCACAGGGCGGAGGACTTCAGGTGGTAGCACAGTTCCTCAATGGTGTCCAGGTCCTCCAGGGTGCCCTGGCCGTTGGTGATCTTGTCCAGCAGATCGTACAGCCGCTTGGTGCCCACGCGGCAGGGAACGCACTTGCCGCAGGACTCGTCCACGCAGAACTGGAGGAAGAACTTGGCGATGTCCACCATGCAGTTGTCCTCGTCCATGACGATCAGGCCGCCGGAGCCCATCATGGAGCCGATGGCGGTCAGGGAGTCGTAGTCAATGGGGGTGTCGATGAGCTCGGCGGGGATGCAGCCGCCGGAGGGGCCGCCGGTCTGGGCGGCCTTGAACTTCTTGCCGTGGGGAATGCCGCCGCCGATGTCCTCGATGATGGTGCGCAGGGTGGTGCCCATGGGGATCTCCACCAGGCCGGTGTTGGTGATCTTGCCGCCCAGGGCGAACACCTTGGTGCCCTTGGACTTCTCAGTGCCGATGGCGGCGAACTTCTCCCAGCCGTTGTTGAGGATCCAGGTGATGTTGGCGTAGGTCTCCACGTTGTTCAGCAGGGTGGGCTTGCCGAACAGGCCCTTGACGGCGGGGAAGGGGGGACGGGGACGGGGCTCGCCCCGCTTGCCCTCAATGGAGGTCATGAGGGCGGTCTCCTCGCCGCAGACGAAGGCGCCGGCGCCCAGGCGCAGCTCCAGGTCGAAGGAGAAGCCGGAGCCCAGGATGTTCTTGCCCAGCAGGCCGTACTTCCGGGCCTGGCCGATGGCGATCTCCAGGCGCTTGACGGCGATGGGGTACTCGGCGCGGACGTAGATGTAGCCCTGGCTGGAGCCGATGGCGTAGCCGGCGATGGTCATGGCCTCGATGACGGAGAAGGGGTCGCCCTCCAGCACGGAGCGGTCCATGAAGGCGCCGGGGTCGCCCTCGTCGGCGTTGCAGCAGACGTACTTCACGCCGTCATCGCTGTGGGCATCGTATGTAAACTGCCACTTGGTGCCGGTGGAGAAGCCGGCGCCGCCGCGGCCCCGGAGGCCGGACTTCTTGATGCAGTCGATGATCTCCTGGGGCGGGGTGTGCTCGGTGAGGATGCGCTCCAGGGCGGTGTAGCCGTCCGCCCCCAGGTACTCGTCAATGGACTCGGGGTTGATGACGCCGCAGTTGCGCAGGGCGATGCGGAGCTGGTGCTTGTAGAACTGGGTGTCGGACAGAGAGGTGACGGTGCCGCCGTCATCCCCCTCCATGTGGAGCAGGCGGGTGACGATGCGGCCCTTGACGATGTGCTCCTCCACGATCTCATGCACATCGTCCTCGGTGACCCGGGAGTAGCAGGCGCCCTCGGGGAAGATCATGACGATGGGGCCGATGGAGCACAGGCCGAAGCAGCCGGTCTTGACCACCCGGACCTCGTCCTGCAGCTTCCTGGCCTTCAGCTCCCGCTCGAAGGCGGCCAGGATCTTGGGGCTCTCAGAGGAGGTACAGCCGGTGCCGGAGCATACCATAATGTGGCTGCGGATATGGCTCATTGCGTTCTTCCTCCCTTATTCTGCGGCCCCGATGGTGTAATCGGTGACCACATTGTGATTGACCAGATGCTGCTCCACGATGGCGGGCACCATCTCAGGCTTCATTTTAACGTAGGTGACCTTCTCCTGGCCGGGGACGAACACCTCCACGATGGGCTCCAGCCGGCACACGCCGATGCAGCCGGTCTGGGACACGGTGATGTTGGTCAGCCCCCGCTTGTCGATCTCGTCCAGAAAAGCGGTCATGACGGGGCGGGCGCCGGCGGCGATGCCGCAGGTGGCCATGCCCACCACCACGCGGATGGTATTCTCATCCTCTCCGCGCAGATCCATCTGTTTCTTCATCTTCTCGCGGATGGCTCTCAGTTCTTCTATGCTTTTCATCTTGCTTCAGCTCCTTCCAATCGGGCTTCTTGTTCAGAGAGATAGTCGTTCAGCCAGGCGAACACCTCCGGCTCGGCCAGGGAGATGTCTCCGCCCAGCAGCTGCCGCATCTCCCGGGTGGACAGCTCCACCGTACCCGCGGGGGTGGTGTGCCAGTAGGCGATGTCCAGCTCCGGGCTGCCCTGAACCAGCAGGGCGATGGTGCCGGCGATGTCCCCCAGGGGCGGGCAGTCCAGGTGCCCCAGGTCAAAGACGGCGGTGACGGTGGTGCCGGCGCCGGGGGCGCTGCGGATCTGGAGGCTGCCGCCGGTCTGCTCCGCCGTCTGGCGGTACAGGGGCAGGCCCAGCCCCACCTTCCGGGTGGTGCGGGTGGTGGTGAAGGGGTCGGTGACGGCGGACAGGAATTCCGGGCTCATGCCCCGGCCGTCGTCGGCGATGACCACGGTGAGCCAGCCTGCCTCATCCTCGGTCAGAGTGATACCGATGTTGGCGGCGCCGGCGGCGACGGAATTCTGGGCGATGTCCAGAATGTGCTCCGACAGCTCCTTCATCCTTTTTTGATGTACTGGTCCAGGATGGGCCCCACCTGGGCGGGGGTGAGCCGGCCGTACACGTCGTCGTTGATCATCATGACCGGAGCCAGGCCGCAGGCGCCGATGCAGCGGCAGGCGTCCAGAGAGAACAGCCCGTCGCTGGTGATGCCGCCGGGGGCGATGGACAGCTTCTGCTCCACCGCGGCCAGTACGTCGGCAGAGCCCTTGACGTAGCAGGCGGTGCCCAGACAGACGGAGATCTGATACTTGCCCTTGGGATTCAGGGAGAAGAAGGAATAGAACGTGGATACGCCGTAGATCTCGGACAGAGGCACATCCAGGCCCTCGGCCACCATGATCTGGACCTCCTCGGGCAGATAGCCGAAGATGTCCTGGGCGGCCTGGAGCACGGGCATGGTGGCGCCGGGCTGTCCCTTATGCTCCTGGATGACCTTTCGCAGCCGCTCCTCCTGTTCGGGCGTGCCGCGATAGGGGACAGAGGTCTTGCAGTTTGACATGAATTGATCCCTCCAGTAGTTAAACCAGGAATTTTGTGTTTGACCTGCTCTGCAGGCCGGACTTAATTAAAGTTTAGCACAACTTGCATTCATTGGCAAGAAAAATGAGACGGCGGACACTGAAAAGAGTCCGCCGTCTCGGGAGGATATGATGTAAAAAGGTACAAAAACGTTAATTGTTTAACCAGCCCAGCACGGCGGCCGCGGTGCGCTCCGGCAGGGACATGGTCTGTGCGGGGTCGGGGATCTGGTCCAGGTAGTGGGCGTCGCAGCCGGTGACGAAGCGCAGGCCGGCCAGGTCGGGCCGGCGCTTCAGCTCCGGCGGGCACCGGAGGGACAGCTCGGCCAGGGTGAAGCCCATGCCCGGGTCCCACAGGCCCAGGTTGGACAGCACGGAGAAGGAGTCCCGGTCGATGTGGGCGGGATAGGCCACGCCGCCATACTGCCGCACCAGGCCGGCCGCCTGGTAGACGCCGATGCCGGAGGCGCCGGCGAGCAGGGCGGTCTCCTCCCGGAGAACATGATCCTCCCCATCCATCACCAGCTGATGGCCGAAGAAGTCGGGCCGGTTCTCCACCGGCGGCAGGGTACCCCGCACCAGGGCGCCGAAGGCGGCCGCCCGGTCCAGGTCGGGGAACAGACACACCACATGGACCTCCTCGGCGGTTGTCAGCTCCATGCCGGGCAGGGCCAGCAGGCCCCGCTCCTCCGCGGCGGTGCAGAAGGCCGGGCAGTTGTCCACCGTGTTGTGGTCGGTGAGGGCCACGATGTCGTACCCTGCCAGGGCGCACATGGCGGCTATGTTGGCGGGGGTCATGTCCCCGTCCCCGCAGGGCGACAGGCAGGAGTGCAGGTGCAGGTCAAAGAAGTAGTCCTTCATTTTAACAGCCCGCCCAGCCGGACGGCGCAGTCATAGGTGGACAGGGCGGTGCCCAGCAGGTTGATGCCCTGGGCCCGGGCCTTCTGGAGCAGGGGGGCGTCAGGCTCCACCTCCTCGGTGAGGATGACGCAGGCCACGTCGGTGAGGGCGGCCACGGCGGCCACATTCACGTTGCTCATGATGGTCAGCCAGGCCCCGTCGGCGGGGGCGCGGCCCATGACCCAGCTGAGCAGGTCGCCGCAGTAGCCGCCGGTGACGGCCCGGTCCGGCTCGGCCAGATGGAAGGCGGTCAGTCCGAGGGCTTCGATCAGGTTCTGAACGGTCATATCCGCAGATCCTCCTTGGTCATAAAATAAGTAAAGGTAAGGCGTACGCGCTCAGTCGGGGGTATGGGGAGATTTGCGCCGGCGGAAGGGGGCGGGCAGGTACTCGTCCGGGTCGGCGCCCTCGGCCATGTGCTTCATCCGGGCCCGCACCTTGAAGATGCAGTCATCCTCGCTGGCCCGGCCCATGACCACGTCCTCGGCGAAGGCCCGGCAGGAGGGGGCGCCGCAGGAGCCGCACCGCAGACCGGGCAGCTGCTCCTCCAGGGCCTGGATGCGCTGCATCTTCTCCATGGCCTTCCGGCGGTCGGGGTCCAGCACATAGGTGGGCAGAAACTCCGGCTCCCGCAGGCGGTCCAGCACGGCCTCGATCTCCGGGTCCGGTCCGCCCTGGCTGCGCAGGTCCGGGAAGTCCCGGATGAGCTGCCGCAGGTGCATCTTGGCGGTAAAGGGGTTGGTCACGGTGAAGCAGCCCCCCAGACAGCCCTTGGTGCAGGCCCGCAGCTCGATGAAGTCGGCATCGGGCAGGCGGCCGTCCTCGATCTCCTCCAGCATGGCGATTACGTTGTCGATGCCGTCCACCGCCACATAGTGGTCCTCACCCCGGGTGCGGGCCTCGCCGCCGGCGTAGGCCCAGGCGACCCCCCGGGCCCCGGCGGACACCAGGGGCAGCAGGTGCTCCCGGTCCAAGTCCAGCTTCTTCATGGGGTCCAGCAGGACGCGGTACACATCCCGGACGGCGAAGGCGCCGTCCAGCACCGGTTCGGTCAGCCCGGTAGGCTGGCGGGCGGCGGTGACCAGGGAGGAGCAGGGCACGATGGAGAACACGCCGATCTCGTCGGGCAGCAGGCCGGTCTCCTCGGCAGCGGCCCGGCGGGCCAGGATGGCGGCCAGCTCCACATGGGACAGGGGGGGCGCCAGGTGCCCCAGCAGGTCGGGGAACCGGATGGAGATGAGCCGCACCACCGCCGGGCAGACGGAGGAGATCTCCGGCACGGGGCGGGGGCGGCCGGTCTGCCGGCCCCGGAGGCAGCCCGCCAGCTGCTCCGCGGCGGCGGCGGCCTCGTACACCCGGTCAAAGCCCAGCTCCAGCAGGCCGTTGAGCACCAGGTTCAGGTCGTCCAGGTTTTGAAACTGGGCGTAGAGAGACGGGTCGGGCACGGCGATGGTGTACTGGTAATTCTGCAGCGCGTTGAAGTCGTCGGGCACAGATTTGATGGCGTTGTGGGGGCACACCCGGCTGCAGGTGCCGCAGTCGATGCAGCGGTTGGGCAGAATGGTGGCCTTGCCGCTGCGGACACGGATGGCCTCGGTGGGGCAGTTCTTGATGCAGGTGGTGCAGCCCCGGCATTTTTTGTATTCCAGAACGACGGAGTGGCGCATAAGCTCACGTCCTTTCGCGGATTGAGGGCGGGGTCACTGGGGGACCCGGACCACCATGGTGACGGTGGTGCCCACGCCCACGGTGGTGTCCACCGTCATGCTGTCGCTGTATTTTTTCATATTGGGCAGGCCCATGCCGGCGCCGAAGCCCAGGTCACGGACAGAGTCCCCGGCGGTGGTGAAGCCGGCCTGCATGGCCTGCTCCACGTCGGGAATGCCCGGCCCGCGGTCGGCCAGGGTGATGGTGATGGCGTCCAGCCCCACTTCCACCGACGCGGTGCCGCCGTCGGCGTGGATGACCATGTTGATCTCCCCCTCGTACATGCACACCGAGACCCGCCGGACGGTGTCCGAGTCGTATCCCAGCTTGCGCAGGGTCTGCTTGACGGAGGAGGAGGCCTCGCCGGCGCGGCTCAGGTCTCCGCCGGCCACCTCATAGGTGAGATGCAGTGTCTCCATAGAAACGCCTCCCCGTTCAAAAGAGTGGCGGCAGCGCCGTCCATTCCATAGTACCATATTTTGAGGGAAAAGGGAATAGAAAAGAACGCGGGCAGAGGAGAATCCACAAAGAAGCCCGGCGGGGGCGGAGTTTTTTTGGGTTTTCCCATATTGACAGGAGGAGCCTTCTGACAATATAATGGAATAACGCATTAAAGCAATAAAACTCCGAAGGGGGAATCACTTATGGGAAACGAGCGGGTCTACAACTTCTCCGCCGGTCCCTCCATGCTGCCGCTGGAGGTGCTGGAGCGGGCGGGCGCCGAGATCACCAACTACCGGGGCACCGGGATGTCGGTGATGGAGATGAGCCACCGGTCCAAGGCCTTTGACGGAATCTTCCGGGACGCCCAGGACCGCTTCCGCAGGCTGTTCCATGTGCCGGACAATTATCACATCCTGTTTCTGCAGGGGGGCGCGTCCACCCAGTTCTCCATGGTGCCCCTGAATCTCATGGGGCGGACGGGCAGGGCGGACTACGCCGTCACGGGCAACTTCTCCAACATCGCCTATAAGGAGGCAAAGAAGTACGGCACGGTGAACCTGGCCGCCTCCAGCGAGGACAGGAACCACACCTATATTCCCACTCAGGACCAGCTGAAGCTGGACCCGGAGGCCAGCTACTTCCACTACTGCGCCAACAACACCATCTACGGCACCGAGTGGCAGTATGTCCCCGACACCGGGGACGTGCCCATCGTGTGCGACATGTCCTCCGACTTCCTGAGCCGGGTGGTGGATGTGTCGAAATATGGCATCATCTACGGCGGCGCCCAGAAGAACCTGGCCCCGGCGGGCCTGACCATCGCCATCGTCCGGGAGGACCTGGCGGGCCATGAGCTGCCCTATACGCCGCTGATGCTCAGCTACAAGACCATGATCGACAAGGACTCCATGTACAACACCCCGCCCTGCTGGTGCATCTATATGCTGGGCCTGGTGCTGGAGTGGTTGGAGAGCAAGGGCGGCGTGGAAGGCATGGAGAAGATCAAGCACGCCAAGGCCGGGCTGCTCTATGATGTGCTGGATGACTCCAGGCTGTTCACCTGCGCCGCCGAGAAGGGCAGCCGGTCCGACATGAATGTGACCTTCCGCTCCGCCAGCGGGGAGCTGGACGCCAAATTCGTCTCCGAGGCGGCTGCGGCTGGCTTTGTCAACCTGAAGGGCCACCGCAATGTGGGCGGTATGAGAGCTTCGATCTACAACGCCATGCCTGTGGAGGGCGTGGAGAAGCTGGCCGATTTCATCAAAAAATTTGATAAGAACAATTAAGGCAGCGAGGTTTTCCCTATGTTTAACATCAAGACCATGAACAAGATCTCGGCGGCGGGCCTGGCCCGTCTGCCGGCGGACCGCTATCAGGTGGGGGACAATGTGCCCGATGAGGTGGGCATTCTGGTCCGCTCCGCCAAGCTCCACGACTATGATTTCCCCGCCAGCCTGTGGGCCATCGCCCGGGCGGGGGCGGGTACCAACAACATCCCGGTGGACCGCTGCGCCGAGGCGGGCATCGTGGTGTTCAACACCCCGGGAGCCAACGCCAACGCCGTGAAGGAGCTGGCGGTGTGCGCCCTGTTCCTGGCCAGCCGGGACATCATCGGCGGCAGCGCCTGGGTGAAGCAGCAGGCCGCCGCCGGGGCCGACGTGGCCGCCGTGGTGGAAAAGGGCAAGTCCGCCTTTGTGGGCCCGGAGGTGTGCCGCAAGACCCTGGGTGTGGTGGGCCTGGGGGCCATCGGCGTGCTGGTGGCCAATGCCGCCCTGAGCCTGGGCATGGAGGTCTGCGGCTACGACCCCTACCTGTCGGTGGACGCCGCCCTGCGGCTGGACCGCCATGTCCACGTGGTGAAGTCCCCGGAGGAGCTGTACCGGGCGTCCGACTATGTGACCATCCACGTGCCCTACACCGACGCCACCCGCCACACCATCAACGCCGACGCCCTGGAGAGCATGAAGGACGGGGTGCGGATCATCAATCTGGCCCGGGGCGAGCTGGTGGACGACGAGGCCATGCTGGCGGCGCTGAATGCCGGAAAGGCGGCCCGCTATGTCACCGACTTCCCCAACAACACCCTGGCCGCCAGCGACAAGGTGGTGGTCATTCCCCACCTGGGAGCTTCCACCCCGGAGAGCGAAGATAACTGCGCTGTTATGGCCGCCGATGAGCTGCGGGACTACCTGGAGAACGGCAACATCCGCAACTCGGTGAATTTCCCCGCGGTGGAGATGGAGCGCTCCGGCGCCCAGCGGCTGTGCCTGATCCACCGGAACATCCCGGCCATCCTGGCCAACGTGACCCTCCAGCTGTCCAAAGACGGGGTCAACGTGGAGAACATGACCAACAAGTCCAGGGGCGACTGGGCATACACCATGGTGGATGTGGGTACCCCGGTGGGGGAGGGCGTCCTGGCCGACATCGGAAAGATCCCCGGTATCGTCCGCACACGGGCGATCTGAGCAGAAATAAGTCAAGGGCCCGGGCGCAGCGCGCCCGGGCCCTTGTCAGTCTGTCGAAAAACCTCGCCAATGGCGGGGTTTTTTGGTATAATAGAAGGGG
>JBJEYO010000191.1:0-5178 GCA_051886935.1 Candidatus Enterenecus sp.
CGTCACTTCACACAGGAAGTCCACACACTGCTCCACCATGCGGTCACAGTGGGCCTTTTTGACCTCGCCCCGCTCGGCGGCCGCCTTCAGCAGGGCGGCACAGTCCAGGGTGCCATTCGCCGCCCGGAACCGCTCCAGCAGCGCCAGCCGGACCTCCTGGGGCTGTCCCAGGCCGCCCAGGGCCATCAGCGCCCCGGTGACGGCGCCGCACACCGAGCCGCAGCCCATGCCGCTGCCGAAGTCCAGGGCCAGGGCCTCCGCCTGCTCCCGGGTGATGCCCATGTCCTCCGCGAAGGGGATGAGCACCGCCTGGGCGCAGTTGTATCGCTTTTCCGCGCAGCCCCGCAGGGCGGCCATATCCTCATGCTTTGTCATTTTTTCCTCTCCTTCCCGGCAAATCCAGTTTCAGATATATCATATCCACAAGCTGCCGCCCGCCCTCATAGATCGGGTGGTCGTAGTTGTCTGTAAAAAAGTTCACTTTCCGGCCGCACTCCCGGAACCCGCAGGCCTCATAGAACGGGAGCGTCAGCGGGCTGTCGCCGGTACCCACCAGCAGCGCGGAACAGCGGCCTTCATAAAGCTGGCGGATATGCTCCACCATGGTCCGGCCATATCCCTGTCTCTGACAGCGGGGTGCCACAGCCAGGTTTTTGATCTCAGCCACACCTGACTCATGCTCCGTGACCACACACACCGCCCGGTCCTCATCTCCATCGCAAAGGACATACAGGTCGCCGCGATCCAGATAGCGGTCGATCATGGATTCCTGTTCGTCTCCCAGCAGCAATAAAGACAGGAAGCGCTTTTTGCCGGTCAGTATTTTTCTGATCTCCATCACGGCTCCAGCCTCTCTCCCCGGAGCACTACCCGCCCTTCGTCGGGGCATCTTATTTCAAAGCAGCTGGCCCGGTTCTCGCCATAGTCCAGTTCCGCCCCATTCTGCAAAGCATATACCAGCGGGTAAGCGCAGTGCCACAGCTCATGGCAGACCGGCGGGCACAGGTCGCCCACCTCAAAGGTTTCCCCGGCTGAGTGCAATCCGCAGCGGCAACGGCTCTCCGTGATGGTCAGTTTTACTTTGGCCATGATTTTCCTCTCCTAATTGAACATCTCCGCATTTTCCTCAAACATCTGCCGCACCCGCTCCAGCAGCGCCCGGTGCTCCGGCTTTTCCAGGGCCGGGTCGGAGGAGATCAGCTCCTCCGCCGCCCCCTTGGCCTCCTTCAGCAGCTCCACATCGGCGGCAAAGTCCGCCACCTTCAGCTGGGGCAGGCCGTGCTGCCGCCGGCCGAAGAAGTCGCCGGGGCCCCGCAGCCGCAGGTCCTCCTCCGCGATCTGGAATCCGTCGTTGGTAGAGGCCAGGGCCCGCAGCCGCTCCCGGGCGGTGTCGCTCTTGCTGGCGGTGATGAGCACACAGTAGCTCTGGTGCTTCCCGCGGCCCACCCGGCCCCGGAGCTGGTGGAGCTGGCTCAGGCCGAACCGCTCGGCGTTCTCCACCACCATCAGGGAGGCGTTGGGCACGTCCACCCCCACCTCGATGACGGTGGTGGACACCAGCACATCCAGCGCTCCCTCCTTGAAGGCGGCCATGGCCGCCTCCTTTTCCTTCGCTTTCAGCTTTCCGTGGACGAAGCCCACCCGCAGGTCGGGGAACACCTTCTCCCGGAGGGTCTGGGCATAGGTGGTCACCGCCTTCAAATCCATGGGCTGGGCGCCCACCTCGCCCCACTCCGGCAGCTCCTCCGTCTCCTCCACCGCGGGGCAGACGATGTAGACCTGCCGCCCCTGGGACACCTGCTTGCGGACAAAGCCGTACATCCGCTGCCGCTTGTCCTCCCCGATGACATAGGTAGCCACGGGGGTGCGGCCGGGGGGCAGCTCGTCCATGACGGACACATCCAGGTCGCCGTAGATAATGAGGGCCAGTGTGCGGGGTATTGGCGTGGCGGACATGACCAGCACATGGGGCTGCCGTTCTCCGCCCTTGGCGGCCAGCGCCGCCCGCTGGGCCACGCCGAAGCGGTGCTGCTCGTCGGCGATGACCAGGCCCAGGTTGGCGTACTCCACCCCCTCGGAGAACAGGGCGTGGGTGCCCACGATGAGGTCGATCTCCCCGGCGGCCAGAGCACCCAGCAGGTTCTTCTTCGCCGCCCCCTTCACTGACCCGGTCAACAGGCCCACCCGCACGCCGGCGGGGGCGAGCAGTTCGGACAGGGTGCGTGCGTGCTGCTCGGCCAGCAGCTCGGTGGGGGCCATCATGGCGCACTGGCAGCCGTTTCTGGCCGCCGCCCAGGCGCCGAAGGCGGCCACGGCGGTCTTGCCGGAGCCCACGTCGCCCTGAATGAGCCGGTTCATCACCCGGCCCGAGGCAAAGTCCCCGGCTATGTCCTCCATGGCCCGCCGCTGGGCCCCCGTGGGGGCGAAGGGCAGCAGGGCCTCAAACTCCGCCGGGTCCGCCTTCACCAGCCGGCCCTCGCCCCGCCCCCGGCGCTTCTTCAGCAGCGCCATGCCGCAGGTCAGGGTGAACAGCTCCTCGAAGACGAGCCGCCGCCGGGCGATGGCCAGCTCCTCCCACCCGGCGGGGAAGTGGATGTTCTGTAAGGCGTACTCGGTCTGGCACAGCCTGTGGTCCAGCCGCACCCGCTCCGGCAGCGCCTCCGCCCGCTCCCCGGCGCAACACACCACCGCCCGCCGGGCCAGGGACACCATCAGGTTGTTGGTGATTCCGGCGGTCAGGGGATACACCGGCAGGATGCAGCCGGTGACCTGCCCCGCCCCCTCCCGCTCGAACACGGGGTTGGTCATGGAGCGGCGGCGGCCCATGGCCTCCGCCTTGCCGAAAAAGACGTAGCTCTCCCCCGGCTTCAGGGCGTTTTTCAGGTAGGGCTGGTTGAAAAAGGTCAGGTACAGCGTGCCGGTGTGGTCCACCGCCCGCACCTTCACCAGCTCCAACCCCTTGCGCACCCGGGACAGGGTGGGCGTCTCTGCCACCATGGCGCACACACAGCAGGGCCGGTCCTCCGGAGCCTCCCGGATGGCAAACCGCTCCCGCCGGTCCTCATAGCGGAGGGGGTAGTGCTCCAGCACATCGCCCAGCTCCGTCAGCCCCAGTTTGGCCAGCTTTTTCGCCCGGGCCGGGCCGATCCCCGGCAGCTCGGTCAGCGGCGTTCTGCTCTCCGCGGACACATCCCCCACCTCCTCGGTTCAATGATTATGGATTATACCATTTTTCCCCGCCAATTCCAACCCCGAACCGGCCCTTACCAGCCTGCCTTTCGTCTTTTTCCATAAGAACGGCCAAAAGGGAAACGTTTCCATGGGACGAACGCTGATTTTGCTCCCGCACCCCCCTTCCCGCATTGCAAACCGCCCCGCCGGACGGTATAATGAATACATCCAATCATTTAAGGAGGGCCAAGCATGGCAGTCCAATTTTCCAAAGTGCTCGCCGCCAACCGGGGCGAGATCGCCATCCGTATCTTCCGTGCCTGCTACGATCTGGAGCTGCATACCGTCGCCATGTACTCCAACGAGGACATCAACGCCCTGTTCCGCACCAAGGCGGACGAGGCCTACCTCATCGGCGAGAACCAGTCCCCCCTGGGGGCCTATCTGGACATCCCCGCCATCATCGACCTGGCCAAGCGCCGGGGGGTCAGCGCCATCCACCCGGGCTACGGCTTCCTGTCCGAGAACGCCGACTTCGCCCGGGCCTGTGAGCAGAGCGGCATCAAGTTCATCGGGCCTCCCTCCCAGGTGTTGGCCCAGATGGGCGACAAGCTGGCGGCCAAGGCCACGGCCATCGCCTGCGGCGTGCCCATCATCCCCGGCTCCACCGAACCGTTGAAGGATGCGGACGAGGCGGTGGAGAAAGCCCTGGAGTACGGCTTCCCCATCATCCTGAAGGCGGCCGCCGGCGGCGGCGGCCGCGGTATGCGCCGCTGCGACACCGTGGAGGACGTGCGCCGGGAGTTCCAGCTGGTGAAGAACGAGGCCAAAAAGGCCTTCGGCAACGAGGACATCTTCATTGAGAAATTCCTGGTCCAGCCCAAGCACATCGAGGTGCAGATTCTGGCCGACGAGCACGGCAACGTGATGCACCTGGGCGAGCGGGATTGTTCTCTCCAGCGTCGTTACCAGAAAGTGGTGGAATATGCCCCCGCCTGGTCGGTGCCCAAGGCCACCGTGGAGGCCCTGCGGGCGGACGCGGTGAAGATCTCCAAGTATGTGGGCTATGTCAACGCCGGCACCGTGGAGTTCCTGGTGGACCAGGCCACCGGCCAGCACTACTTCATTGAGATGAACCCCCGCATCCAGGTGGAGCACACCGTCACCGAGATGGTCACCGGCATCGACCTGGTGCGGGCCCAGATCCTCATCGCCGAGGGCTACCCCCTGTCCGACCCCCGCATCGGCCTGGCCAGCCAGGACGACCTGCGCATCAACGGCTACGCCATCCAGTGCCGTGTGACCACCGAGGACCCGGCCAACAACTTCGCCCCCGACACCGGCAAGATCACCGCCTACCGCTCCGGCGGCGGCTTCGGCGTCCGGCTGGACGGCGGCAACGCCTACGCCGGCGCAGTCATCTCCCCCTACTACGACTCCCTGCTGGTGAAGGTCACCTCCTGGGACAACACCTTCGAGGGGGCCTGCCGCCGGGCCACCCGGGCCATCAGCGAGGAGCACGTCCGGGGTGTCAAGACCAACATCCCCTTCGTCACCAACATTCTGACCCATCCCGCCTTCCACGCCGGGGCCTGCCACACCAAGTTCATCGACGACACCCCCGAGCTGTTCGACATTGAGAGCAGCCGTGACCGGGCCACCAAGGTGCTGAAGTATATCGCCCAGATTCAGGTGGACAATCCGGACACCGAGCGCCACCAGTACGACACACCCCGGTTCCCCACCCCCACGGGCAAGCCCCTGTGCGGTCTGAAGCAGCTGCTGGATGCCAAGGGCCCCGAGGCGGTGAAGCAGTGGGTGCTGGACCAGAAGAAGCTGCTCATCACCGACACCACCATGCGGGACGCCCACCAGTCCCTGCTCTCCACCCGGATGCGTACCCGGGACCTGGTGAAGGGCGCCGACGGCGTGGCTGAGATTCTCAACGACTGCTTCTCCCTGGAGATGTGGGGCGGCGCCACCTTCGACACCGCCTACCGCTTCCTC
>JBJEYO010000192.1:0-5147 GCA_051886935.1 Candidatus Enterenecus sp.
CACGCTAAAGGTAGTACTGCCAAAGTAGCTCTGGAAATCAGTATTGCCCGCAGTATTGGCCTGGGCGGTAGCACTATTATCCAGATAGACGGAAATAGAGTCCGTCTCTCCATCAGTAACCACAATCTTGGTCACAGCGCCGTCCTTAATGTAGGTGGCCTGAGCCGCAGTTCTGATCGCCTCAAGGGCAGTAATATCCGCAGCCTCATTGGCCTTGGTGATATAGCCGCTGTAAGCAGCGGTGCCAACACCGGCCAGGATGGCCAGAATGGCGATGACCACAATGAGCTCCACCAGGGTGAAGCCGCCGCGGGCAGCCAGCTTCTTCTTGAGATTCTTCATAGGAAATCAATCCTTTCTGTGTCTTATGAATTGATATTTATATCAGCCCGCCGCCCGCTTGAGACGCCTATCCGCCCCCAGGCTCCGGGTACGATATACAAATTAATTGGGTCTTACAGATACTGGTCGTAGGCCTTGGTCATGTTCAGCATGGGCAGGTAGATGGCCAGCACGATGATGACCACGAACACCGCCATGAACAGGATGACCGCCGGCTCCAGCAGGGCCATGAGCTTTTGGGTGGCGGCCTCCACCTCGTCATCGTAGTAGTCGGCGGTCTTGGCCAGCATGTCCTGCAGGTCGCCGGTCTCCTCGCCGATGCCGGTCAGGTTGCACACCATGGGAGGAAACACCCCGGTGTCCCGCAGGGCGGCGTTTAGGGCCCAGCCCTCGCTGACCAGGGAACGGACGGTGCGGATGGCCTCCTCATAGTAGATATTGGTCATATTGTTGGCCGCCAGGTCCAGGGCCTCGGTGAGGGTCAGGCCGGAGGCCAGCAGCAGGGACACGGTGCGGCAGAAGGTAGCGCAGGCGGATTTCACCGTCAGGTTCTTCACCACGGGGATCTTCCGGGCCAGCCAGCCGAAGAAGTGCCGGCCCTTGTCAGTGCGGCGGAAGAACAGGCCCCCCACCACCAGGGCGATGATGAGGATGGCCAGCAGCCACCACCAGCTGACGAACCAGTCGCTGACCGCCATGACCCCTCGGGTCAGGGCCGGCAGCTCCACATTCATCTCGTCGAAGGTGGCCAGGAAGCTGGGGATGATCTTGGTCATCATGACGATGAGCACCACGATCATGACCGCCAGCAGGATGGAAGGGTAGATCATGACCTTGCCCACGGCGGACTTGGTCTTTTTGGCCTTTTCAAAGTAGAGCTCCAGCTGGTGGAAGGAGTCCTCCAGGTTGCCGGACTCCTCGCCGGCGGCCACCATGTTGACCATCATGTTGTTGAAGATCCTGGGGTGGCGGCGCATGTCCCCGGCCAGGGTCTGGCCCTTTTCGATGTCCGCCTGCATCTCACGGATGGCGGCGGTGAGTTTTTTGTTCTCGGTCTGCTGGCCCAGCATGGACAGCACGTCGGAGATGGACACGCCGGCCCGCAGGATGGAGATGAACTGCCGGCAGAAGATGGCCATGTCCTTGGAGGTGGGGTTGCCCAAGAAGGGCAGCTCGATGTCGCGGTTGAGCGCGTTGAGCTCCTTGATCTCCAGGATGGTGTAGCCCGCGTTGCGCAGGGAGTTCTTTGCAGCTTCCAGGGAGGAGGCCTCCACATTTTCGCGGATGCGCTTACCCGTCTTGCTGATGGCGGTATAGCTGAATGAAGGCAATCCGTGGGACCTCCTCTCAACGGGTTGTGCTGACGGCGGCGCGGAGGGCCGCCGGATCGTTGGCCACGGCTGCCGCCGCGTCCGCGGTCACCTCCCCGGCGCGGACCAGGGCGATCAGCGCGTCGTCCAGCAGCAGCATTCCCTGGCGCTTGCCGGTCTGCATGGTGCTGGTGATCTGGAAGGTCTTGTTCTGGCGGATCAGGCTGCGCACGGCGGGTGTTCCCACCAGCACCTCGAACACCGCCCGGCGGCCGCCGCCCACCTTGGGCAGCAGGGTCTGGCCGATGGCGCACTCCAGCACGTCGGCCAGCTGGATGCGGACCTGGTCCTGCTGGCTGGCGGGGAACACGTCGATGATGCGGTCCACCGTGTTGGCCGCCCCCTTGGTGTGGAGGGTGCCGAACACCAGGTGGCCGGTCTCGGCGGCGGTGATGGCGGTGGAGATGGTCTCCAGGTCCCGCATCTCGCCCACCAGGATCACGTCCGGGTCCTGCCGCAGGGCGGCCCGGAGTCCGGCGGCAAAGCTGCCGGTGTCCGCGCCCACCTCACGCTGGTTGATGACGCACAGGTTGCGCTGATGGATATACTCGATGGGGTTTTCCAGGGTGATGATGTGCCGCCGGACCGTGCGGTTGATGTGGTCCAGCAGGGCCGCCAGAGTGGAGCTTTTGCCGGAGCCGGTGGGCCCGGTGATGAGCACCAGCCCCCGGGGCTTCTCCGCCTGCTCAATGACGATGCGGGGCAGCAGCAGCTCCTCGGCGGTGGGTATGGTCAGGGGCAGCAGACGCAGGGCCAGGGCGGTGTGCCCCTGCTGCCGGTAGATGTTGCATCTCATTCGGATGACGCCCTGGAAGGTGACAGCGAAGTCGATCTCGCCCACCTGGGCCAGCTCCTCCAGCTGCTCCTCCGTGGCCAGCTGCTTGGCAGCGGCCAGGGCGTCCTCCTCGTCCAGGGGTTCCTCCCCGGCGTTCTCCAATGCGCCGTCGACCCGCAGCACCGGGGGCAGGCCCACCGTCAGGTGGATGTCCGAGGCGTTCCGGGCGGCGGCGTCGTCGATCAGGGCTTTCAGGTCGATCATAGGGTGGCCTCCGTGTCCTGCCGGGGGTAGGAGCTCTCGTCGCTGTCCTCCACACTGATGCGCTGCATCTCGCTGAGGCAGGTGGTGCCGTCCAGCACCAGCCGGCGGACGCTCTCCCGCATGGTGTGCATTCCCTCATGGATGGCGGTCTGCCGCAGCTCGTCGGTGGACGCCCGGTGGGCGATCAGGCCGCGCAGCTCCGGGGTGATCTCCATGATCTCGTACACGCCGATACGGTCGAAATAGCCTGTGCCGCCGCACCGCTGGCACCCCACCGGCTCCCACAGCTGGGTCTTGCCGATCTGGTCCGCGGGCAGGTCCAGGTATTCCGCCTCATGCTCCAGGACGGGACGGGCCCGCCTGCAGTTGGGGCACAGCCGCCGCACCAGCCGCTGGGCGATGATGCCCACGGTGGCGTCGGCGATGAGGTAGCTCTCCACTCCCATATCCAGCAGACGGGTGATGCTGCTGGCGGTGTCGTTGGTATGTAGGGTACTGACCACCAGGTGGCCGGTAATGGACGCCTGCACGGCGATGGACGCGGTCTCACTGTCGCGGATCTCGCCGATCATGATGATGTCCGGGTCCTGCCGCAGGATGGAACGCAGGGCGTTGGCGAAGGTCAGGTCGGCCTTGGGGTTGACCTGCACCTGGTTTATGCCCTCGATATTGGCCTCCACCGGGTCCTCGACGGTGACGATGTTCACCATGTCGCTGTTCAGCTCACTGAGGGCGGTATACATGGTGGTGGACTTGCCGGAGCCGGTGGGCCCGGTGACCAGCACGATGCCGTTGGGCCGGCGCAGGATCTTGTCGAACTTCTCCATGTCCTCCTGGGTGAGACCCAGGGCGCTCTTATTGCGGCTGAGGGCCTTTTTCTGGGCCAGTCGCATGACGCACTTCTCGCCGTATACGGTGGGGAGGGTGGACACACGCACATCGTACTCCCGGCGGTCCACAATGGTGGAGAAGCGGCCGTCCTGGGGCTTTCTCTTTTCCGAGATGTCCAGGCCGCTGATGATCTTGACACGGGCCACGATGGCGGGCAGCAGGCGCAGGTCGTAGGTGGCGGTGGTATACAGCATGCCGTCCACACGGCAGCGCACCCGGACCCGGTCCGGCCCGGCCTCCACGTGAATATCGGAGGCGCGCTGGCGCACCGCCTGTTCCACCAGAGAGTTGACCAGCATGACCACGGGGGAGGAGTTCACGTCCTCCTGGAGGATCTCCTCCTCCAGCGTGCGGTCCTGCTCGCTGGCCTGGGTGTACATCTCCGCGGCCTCCTGCATCTCCTCCGAGCCATAGTAACGGTCGATGGACACCAGGATGTCCGAGGTGGTGGCCAGATAGGGGCGGACGCGGCACTTGCTGGTGATAGCCACCACATCCCGGCCCTTCATATTCATGGGGTCGTTGATGGCCACCAGCAGCGTCCCGCTGTCGTTGGGGTCAAAGGCAAAGGGGATGACCAGATTGCTCCGCAGCAGGTCCGGGCGGACAAGCTGGCGCACCTCCATGGGAATCGGGTTTTCGTAGAGCCGCACGGTGGGGATGCGGGAGATGGCGGACAGGGCCTCGATGATCTGATCCTCCGGCACGGTGCCGTGCTCCAACAGCAGCTCCCGGATGGACTTGCGGGTCTCGGTGTGCTCCTTCCACAGGGCGTCCGCCTGCTCAGGGGGAATCAGTCCCTTGTCCACCAGATATTTGAACAGCTTCTCGTTCAGGGCGGATCTCCCCCTCTCGTTTCTGTCTGTGCGCGGGGGCCGGAACGGCTTTCTCCGCCTTGGGAAGCGCTCGAAGCAGGGTCGGGGTCCGGCCCCGCTTCCAACGCTCCGGCTCTGTGCCGGGGGCGGAGATCCGCCCCCGGCACAGGCGCCGGTGAATTCTTATTCCTCGATCTCGATGGTCAGATTGACGGTGAAGGTGCGGCTGTTGTACTTGACGGTGACATCCATGCCGTCAGCGAAGCTGCTCACGCTCAGAGTGCGCAGGCCTTCGGTGTTGATGATGTCAGCCAGGGCGTTGCACACGCCGGTCAGGTTGGTGGCCGTCTTCACGCCGTCCAGGGTGGCGGCGCTGAGGGTGACGCCGTTCAGGGTCACGCTGGCGCCGGTGGGCAGCTTGTCGATGGCGGTCTTGAGCTTGCTCACCACGCTGGTGCCCTCGCCGCCGTAGCGGGTCACATAGCTCTGGAAGGTGGCGTTCTTCAGCAAGGTGGCCAGGTTGCCCAGCTGGACGTCGGCCAGGGTCTTCAGATCCTTGGCCTTGACAGCCAGCTCCAGATAGCGGTCATAACCCACCAAGGTCTTGCACACCAGCTGGTCGATCAGGCTGTTGACCTCGGCGGCCACGTCCGCGTCGATCTCATCGATCTGGCCCAGCTTCACGCCGCA